>CAMCJW010000214.1 GCA_945875195.1 Chitinophaga pinensis
TGGTAATTAGCTAAAGCTTGTCTCATTAGGTTTTGGCAATCATTTTCAATTCTTACATCACAAACTACAATGGTAGCGTGTTGGTTTAGTGCCTTTAAATTAGCAGCAATTTTTTGAAGTTTATCAAGATTTCTAGCAGCCAACACTACATTGCAACCTAGGCTTGCAAAAGCATAAGCACAAGCTTCTCCTATACCAGATGAAGCGCCTGTGATAATCACAGTTTTACCTTCAAGCGACATTTATATTTTTGAAAAACAATGGCAGCAAGCCAAAATCTCCTAACGAATAAATAAAAAATTTCAATTATTTTTTCCAGACAATTGGCGTTCCAACAGATTTGGTTTCAGGGAAATCTATTTCCATGCCATCTAGGGTTTCTTCTATCGCATCCTCCAAATAAACTTGTGTAACCATTGCCTCGTTTTCCCAGCAATCATCAATGGCTCCTTTATAGGCTAATTCGCGTTTTCGATTAAATAAGAATACTTCAGGATTAACGGTTGCGCCAAATTTTTTGGCCACAGATTGATCCTCGTCTATTAAATAGAGAAAGTGCATCTCTTCCAATTCAAATTTCCGAGCCACCATTTGAATATGCGCAAAATCATCTAAAGCAACTTGAGAAGCATCATTAGAATTGATACCAACAATACCCATACTATCTTCCTCGTACTTTTCAAATAATTTTATCAATCGTTGACTATATGCTTGAGAAATAGGCGAGCTATTGCAAGTAAATATTACGGCCAGTGCATATTTGTCGGCGTAATTAAAATTATTGTAGAATTTTCCGTCAAATCCTTTGAGGTTGAAATCAGGAAGTTTGTCACCAATATTGAGCATAGCGCTATTGTATTTATTGTGCAAAATATGTATTTTGATTCAATTGCGCAAAATACTTACTTGCCAATTATTTATTCATCCATGAAATTTTTCGCAAATGCAAGTCAAAGAAGTAATTAATTTTTTGGATCAAGCCGAATTTATAGCATTTCCCAAGCGGCACTATAAAGGCAATATGGATTACATTTCTTCATTAGATAAAGATATAGAGGCTGTTTTTGACCCCAAAATAAATAAAAACTTTTTGCAGGGGGAAGCAATACGGTGGATAGTTAGCAAAGACCAAAAAACTGTTGGGATTATTGCCGCCTTTTACAAATTAACTAACAGTGAAAAACAAGGAGGCATTGGCTTTTTTGATTGTATAAACAACCAAGAGGTTGCGAATAAATTGTTTAAAATAGCAGCTGAGTGGTTAAAAGAAAAAGGCTGTGAGTATATGGATGGTCCGATTAATTTTGGCGAAAGGGATAAATATTGGGGATTATTGGTGAGTGGTTTTAAAAACCCCTCCTACCAAGAAAATTTTAATTACCCATATTACCAAGAATTGTTTGAAAATGCAGGGTTCAAAAAAATCTTTGAGCAAACTACCTCAGAGGTGAATATGCAAGGAATTCAATTGGAAAGGGTGGCTAAGTTAGCCGAACGCGTATTTAATAATCCAAGTTATAGATTTGAGCATTATAAAGCCAAAGAAATGAACAAGTATGCCACAGATTTTATTGAGATATATAATAAAGCTTGGGCTCAGCGACCAGATTTTAATGCCATAACTTTGGATAGAATTGAAAGCACATTGGTTTCATTAAATCCAATAATGATAGAAGAAGCCATTTGGTTTGTTTATGCAAACAATGAGCCTGCGGGATTTTTTGTGAACGTAATGGATGTTAACCAAATATTTAAGTACATGAATGGCAAAATGGGGATTTTTGGGAAAGTGAAATTTTTATACTACAAGAAATTTGGGAAAATTAACAGGTTAAGAGGCATTGTTTTTGGCGTAATTCCGGCATACCAGAACCATGGATTAGAAACAGGGTTAATTATGAAAGTATTTGAATCTATAAGAATGCACCATGCTCAATATACAGCGGCAGAGCTTTCCTGGATTGGCGATTTTAATCCCAAAATGCACAGCTTATTTGAGGCTGTAGGAGCAAAACCTACTAAAATTCATTATACCTATCGATTTACTTTTTAATAGTATTAACTTTGATTTTTAACCATTGAATGAATTTTATTTATAAAATACTCCTTATCCTTATAGTTATAATTAGCTCTAACTGCCCTGAGGCACTGGCTCAAGATTCTTTTGGAATGAAAAAAATTGCCTCTTACAATGACCCAAACTTGCCAAAGGTTGATGGTTCAGATATTTGGAATGATTTAACAGGGTATTATGATCCAATTAAAAATAGAGAGTACATCATTTGTGGAGGTACAGATAGTATTTATGTATTTGACATCACAGATGCTGCCAATATGAAGCTTATTATTAGGCAACATGGATCCTCTTATTTTGCGAGAAATAGGGATTATGAAACCTACCAACATTATGTATATTGTGTATCGGATCAGGCAAGTGGATTGGGAGCATTGCAGGTATTCGATTTACAATACCTTCCAGATTCTATGCCTAAAGTATACCAAAGTAATGCCTTAGGAACCTTTACACATACCATTTTTATTGACTCAACAAGTGCAAGGATGTATATGTGCAGCAATCTTAAACCTGGAGGCTTTTCGGCCATGGATATTATTTCGCTTACAAATCCTGAATCACCCGTATTGTTAGCTGAATTGAATGTGCCTAAAAAATCAGGGGGATTTCCTTTGTTTAATTTAGTGCACGAAATGTTTGCCAAGAATGATACTGCCTATTTGAGTTGTGGGGATGCTGGATTGTTTGTTTTCGACTTAAGGAATTTAGCTAATCAAACACTTATTGGGTCTATTAATAGCTATCCAGATCAAGGGTACAACCATAGTAGTTGGTTAGATAAAACAGGCAGGTATTTGATGTTTACAGATGAAAATATGGGGCTAGACATTAAGATATTTGATATCAAGAGTCTCAGCAATCCCTTATTTGTAAGTCAGTTTAATAGCAACGTTTCTGCTACACCCCACAATGCTTATTGGTACGGAGATTTTGCTTATGTATCTGCCTACCATGACGGGGTTAGAATTTACAACGTGAAAGACCCAAGCAATCCTATTCCAGTAGCTTGGTACGATACTCATCCAGTTGTTCCAGAGTTTTATGGAGGTTATAAAGGTTGTTGGGGAATTTATCCATACCTGCCAAGCAAGCATATCATTGCGAGTGATTTAACTGCTGGAATTTTTGTTTTTGAAATGGATTCTGGGTTGGTAGGAGAAAAAGAAATTGATCCATTACAAGTAGGTTTCTATATTTATCCAAACCCTGTTCACGATATACTTCATGTTGATTTTACAGGTTCTGAAAAGGGAGAAATGCGTATTATTAATCTGCAGGGAGAAGTTATTTTGAATAGTGTTATTTCAAAAAATAATCTTCAAATTGATTTGTCGCAATATCCGCAAGGCTTATATTTTATTAGCATTGACCTTGAGCAAGGCAAGGTTACTAAAAAATTATTAAAATGGTAGTTTCAACTTATAGAAAATTATTTCCTTTATTATTTATCCTCCAATTATTTTGGTTCGAACCAAACTATGCGCAAGGTGTTTCTGAGAAAATTACTTTGTTAAGCAGGTATAACAATCCCAATTTGCCTAAACTAAACGGGTACCAAATTTGGAATGACTTAACTGGATATTACGATTCAATTACAAAGAAAGAATACATCATTGCAGGCAGTACTGATAGCATTTATTTTTTTGATATCAGCGATCCCTCAAAGATTGTTTTGTGTGATGTGCAAGATGGAACTGCAAAAAATGTAGTGAACAGAGATTACGAATGTTATAGCCATTATGTTTATTGTGTGAGTGACAACGGAGGCAGGGGAAGTTTACAGGTTTTTGATTTGCAATACCTCCCCGATTCGGTTCATAAGGTATACGACAGTGATTCTTTGAGTTATAATACACATAGCATTTTTATTGAAGCAAAAAGCAAGAGACTGTATTTATGCGTTAACAGGTTAAAGGCAGGAGGTGTTGCTGCCATGGATATTTTAACACTTGAAAACCCAGAGAGGCCACTATGGATAGGAAGGCTAAAGGTACCAACATTTGGAGATGGCGTGCCTGTTTTTAGGAATGTACACGAGGCATATGTGAGGAACGATACCGCTTATTGTTCTATAGAATATAGAGGACTTTGGATTTTTGATTTAAGGGATTTGAATAATCAGAGGTTAGTTTCAACCATAAGTGATTACCCAGAGAATGGCTATAATCATAGCAGTAATTTAGATGCCACTGGTAAATATGTGATGTTTACGGATGAGGTACCAGGAGGATTGTCTGTAAAAATATTTGACATCCATGATATCTATAATCCCAAATTAGTGAGCATGTTTAAATCCAATAATGGAGCAACAGCCCACAATGCCTATTGGATTGGAAGCTTTGCATATGTTTCTTATTACCACGATGGGGTTTATATTTTTGATTTGAGCGATAAAACCAAGCCAGTTGTTGCTGGGTATTACCATACCTCCACTTGGCCACCAACTTCTTATGAAGGTTACAAAGGTTGTTGGGGCTTATATCCTTACCTACCATCTGGATTGTTAGCAGCAAGTGATATGGGAGAAGGTATTTTTTTGTTTAAGGTTGATCCAATTTTAACTGGTGTAAAAAAGGAAGATTATGCGGAAAAGCCATTTGCCATTTACCCAAATCCATTTGGTTCAAACATTCATATTGACTACAAGACCTACAAAAATGAGGCCCTTGAAATTAAAATATATAATGTAAAAGGGGAAATGATTTTGCATAAGAGCCTTTCTGAGGCTACCTTTGAGGCCGAAACAAGTATTTTAGATAACGGCATGTATTTTGTTATTTTGCAAGCTGGCAACAAGCAATGGATTCAGAAATTAATTAAACAATAAGGGTTAACAGTGCGGGTAAATAGGGTAATTTTTTTCTATGTTATTTTAGGGCTCATCCCTCATTTTGTTAATGCTCAAAAAGACAGTGTTAAAGCCCAAAATTACCCCACAAAGTTTATTACCGAGTATGGAATTGATAGAAACATTGCATACGTTTATGAAGATACGGTGATGCGCAGGAATGAGATTTACAATGTTTACAACCAAAAAACTGGCTTATACCAAGACCTTGCCAATACCATGACCCCGGGTAGAAATTTATTTTTTGATTGGAACAGGCCCACTGATTTTGTATTAGGCTTTAATCCTTATCAAGCATTTTATAAAACACCACAAGAGTCGAGGTATTACCTAACTAAGAAACCCTACGCCGATTTTAAGTACACGCAAGG
>CAMCJW010000215.1 GCA_945875195.1 Chitinophaga pinensis
ACATAGCAAATAACCGCTACCAAAGGTTTTATAACTATCAAGTATATGGCATCAACATTATGGGCGGATTAACTTTTACCTTCTAAAAATAATAAATATGGGATCATTTAAAGTAATAGGTGGCAAACAATTAAAAGGAGAAATAACGCCTCAAGGGGCTAAAAATGAAGCATTACAAATTCTATCAGCGGTATTACTTACTGCCGAAGAAGTTGAAATCTCAAACATTCCTGTAATTAGGGATGTAATGAAATTAATTGAGTTATTGGAAGCTATGGGTGTTGAAGTAAAAAAAATAAATGAAACCACCTATATATTTAAAGCGAAGAATGTAAATCTCGATTATTTATTAAGCGATGATTTTAAAACTAAAGGTGCTAGCCTGCGAGGTTCAATTATGATTATTGGTCCGCTTTTGGCCCGCTTTGGCTTGGCCTATATTCCAGAACCTGGTGGCGATAAAATTGGTAGAAGGCCGGTTGATACTCATTTGAGAGGATTCGAAAATTTGGGAGCAACCTTTGAACACATGCACCATGAACGCTTTTACAAAATCAATGGCAAAGAGTTGAAAGGTGCCAATATGTTGTTAGACGAAGCGTCTGTTACAGGCACTGCAAATATATTAATGGCAGCATGTTTGGCCAAAGGTAAAACCAGTATTTACAATGCTGCGAGCGAACCTTACATCCAACAACTTTGCAAAATGCTCAATAGCATGGGTGCAAAAATAACAGGTGTTGGTTCAAACCTATTAAATATTGAAGGGGTGCAATCTCTTGGTGGATGCAAACATACCATGTTACCAGACATGATTGAAATTGGTAGTTTCATAGGTTTGGCCGCCGCCACTAACTCTGATATTACCATCAAAAACTGTGCAATACCAAGTCTCGGTTTGATCCCAAAAGTTTTTCAACGTATGGGAATTCAGCTAGAATTTAATGGCGATGATATCAGAGTTCCCCAACAAGATTCATATAAAATTGAAACCCTCATAGATGGGTCAATACTTACAATTAAAGATGGTATTTGGCCTGCGTTCACTCCAGATTTAATCTCAGTAGCACTTGTTACTGCAACCCAAGCCAAAGGCAGTGTTTTAATTCATCAATGGATGTTCGAAAGCAGGTTATTCTTTGTAGATAACCTTATCGATATGGGGGCAAAAATTATCTTGTGCGACCCTCACCGAGCAGTTGTTATTGGATCAAACCGTGAAACAAAACTAAGAGGAATTAGTATGTCTTCACCTGATATTAGAGCAGGTGTTTCAATGCTTATTGCGGCAATGGCTGCTCAAGGTACAAGTACCATCAATAACATTGAACAAATAGACAGGGGCTATCAAAATATTGACGAAAGACTGAGGGCCATTGGCGCAGATATAACAAGGATTTCGTGAAAAGATATCAACTAATTTATTGTTTTCTTTTTTTAGCATGGCATGCTATTGGTCAAAATCGCGAGTTAAATATTGGTGATACTTTACCCAACTTTTCTTACCAAGGACAATTTTCAAAACCATACAATTTAAAGGACCTAAAAGGTTCGTATGTGCTTGTTAATTTTTGGGCCACTTGGAATATGGAAAGTAGAGGAATACAATTAGATTTTATAGATATTTATGCCAAATACAAGGATAGAAAATTTAAGAAAGGCCGTAAATTTTATATATTAAGTGTAAGCTTAGATGAAGCTTATGACGTATACAACAGCGCAATTAAAAAAGATAATTTGCCATGGAAAAGTCACCTGTGCGACTTCAATGGCTGGAGTTCTCCAATAATTCAGCAGTGTGGTATTCAAAGTATTCCTTTCAATTACCTGCTTGATCCAAATGGAATTGTTATTGCTAAAAATATCAAAAAAGAGGAGCTTGAAGACATACTGAGGGCGCTTTAATGCCACATTGTCACCAAAATATTGGTGGCAAAAAATTTGACTAATAGTTTGCGAAAGGTATTCACATGCAAAAAGAACAAGAGAATTCGAACGAAGAAATAGAGTTTAAAACAGACAACACCCACATTGATGAGGAGTTGCAGGAAATTGCCAATGAATTAAGCAACAACGAACCTACTGCCAAAGTAGAGGGAAATGTCAGTGAAGAGGCAAAAATAAAGGCCGAATTGGCATCGGTTCAGGATAAATATTTGAGACTTTATTCTGAATTTGAAAACTACAAAAGAAGAACCACCAAAGAGCGCGCCGATTTGTTTAAAAGTGCCAATCAAGAGGTTTTATTGGCCATGTTGCCTGTGATGGACGATTTTGAACGCGCCTTGGAAGCAATGCCTTCTACAGATGAAAATCAAAAGATTAAAGAGGGTATTGATTTAATTTATAGCAAATTTAAAAATACCCTCGCCGCAAAGGGAGTAAAAGAAATGGAAGCGCAAGGGTTGGCGTTTGACCCAGATTTTCATGAAGCAATTACAAAAATACCTGCTCCATCAGAAGAATTAAAAGATAAAATTGTTGCCATTTTAGAAAAAGGATATTTCCTTCATGATAAGGTAATCAGATTTGCTAAAGTTATAATAGGGGAATAAAAAATGGCTAAAAGAGATTACTATGAAATTTTAGGGGTTGGCAAAAATGCCGCTGCCGATGAAATAAAAAAGGCTTACCGCCAAATGGCTATCAAATATCATCCCGACAAAAATCAAGGAGATAAGGCCGCAGAAGAAAAATTTAAGGAAGCAGCCGAGGCATATGAAGTGCTGAGCAATGCGGATAAAAAAGCCAAATACGATAGATTTGGTCACCAAGCTATGGGAGCTGGCGGTGGACAGCAAGGTGGCATGAACATGGATGACATTTTTAGTCAATTTGGAGATGTTTTTGGCGAAGGCCACCCATTTGAATCGTTTTTTGGTGGTGGCGGTCAAAGACGCGGCGGCGGCGGACAACGTAGGCAAAAAGTTGGAAGTAACCTCCGTATTAAGGTGAAACTTACCTTGCAAGAAATTGCAGCGGGAGTAGAAAAAAAATTAAAAGTAAATAAGCAGATTGCTTGCATTACCTGTAATGGAAATGGCGCTAAAGATAAATCTTCATTTAAAACTTGTGGAACATGCGCTGGATCTGGACAAGTAAGAAAAGTTACCCAAACATTTTTAGGCCAAATGGCTACCACGGCTTCCTGCCCAACATGTAATGGCGAAGGAAGTATAGTTACTTCAAATTGTAATTCGTGCAGAGGAACTGGCAGAATAGAAGGCGAAGAAATAATAACTGTGAATATTCCTGCAGGTGTTGCTGATGGCATGCAACTATCAATGAGTGGTAAAGGAAATGCGCCAGAAAGAGGCGGAATACCCGGCGACTTAATTATTTTGATTGAAGAGATTGAAGATCCTTTATTGAAAAGAGATGGCAATAATATTATCTTCGATTTATACCTAAATTTTGCTGATGCTGCTCTTGGAACCCAAGTAGAAATTCCAACGGTAAGTGGCAAGGTAAAATTAAAAATTGATGCTGGAACCCAAGCTGGAAAAATACTTAGATTAAGAGGCAAAGGCTTACCAGAACTAAACTCTGGCTACCATGGCGATCAATTGGTTCAAGTAAACGTTTGGACACCCAAGAAATTTAGCCCTGAAGAAAAAGCAATCCTAGAAAAGTTAAAAGCTTCAGAAAACTTTAACCCTAAACCAGATAAAAATGATTCAGGTTTCTTTGACAGGATGAAGGAGTTTTTTAATTAAAACTTAGGGCAACCAAGTCTACCCTTTTGTGGGCTGATTTTAAAATAGATACCTATTCCGCTAAAAAAATAACCATCAGGTGGAATCCATGACCTCTTGTAAAGGTTGCCCGACATCTTATTTGAAGTGCTGATATTGACTGAATTTTCCCAATAAACACATAATCTTTCAGATAGGCGATAGCCTAACACCAATCCAAAATTACCTATAATTGCAACTTGCTTGTTTGCTTGGTCATTTGATGAAATTAAAGTGCCTTCATATCCAACTGTAGAAAAAACTTGATCAATGCTTTCTACGGCAGTATTTACTGAAAAATATTTTGACCTAAATTGTGTGGCACCAATTCCTATTTGTGCGTTAACTGTATACCTATCTCTTGTTAAACCTACATTTTGGTTAAAACTATAATTTACATTAAATTGACCTTCGTTAAAATCACAAGTAGAACCTTGCGTATTTTCAGATTTTAAAGTGAGTAGATGGCCAGTTTTAAATTGAAACCCTACCTCAAAATCATCATTGAGCACTTTATAAACACCTCCAAAATAAGCGGGTATTATTTCCCTAAAGTCGCCATAATTCATGGTTAAACTGTAATCCATCTGATTGGTTAAATACAAACAAGTACCTATTCCACCGCCAAAACGAAAATCTTCTAGAGCCCCTTTCTTGGAAGAAGGATATTTTAAAGCAAACGTATTGTTCAATTCAATAGAAAAAACTGATAAAGTCTGCAATAGGATTATTGTGACTATTAATAATTTACGATTCATCATATTTACTTAAAATTTGATTTTACTAAAAAATTAATGGATTTGTAATAGGTCAATCCTAAACCATATTGAAGATTGGCATTTACAGTATTTCCATTCAAAGCAACTTTATTCAATTGTAATGATTTCAGTTCTGTAGCATTTGCATTATTAATTACCACAAATAATAACACAAAAACACCAGGCAATTTTGTTAAAATAGGCATATTAGCTTTTGTGAACGACTAAAATTCAATCAAAAATAATAAATTCAAGTACAATTTCAACATAAATTTTCACATTAATAATAATATAATTTACCACTCAAAAAAATTAGGTACCATCAAACAATATTTAGCCCGATACCAATATAAATTTGATTTAATTGCAATCATGATTATTGAAATAGAAAACTTAAACAAGCGATATCAAAATCATATTGCATTAAAGGGAATCAGCCTATCTATTAAAAAGGGATCCATTTTTGGCCTACTTGGGCCAAATGGCGCAGGTAAAACCAGCCTAATTAGAATTTTGACCCACATTACCGAAGCAGATTCAGGAAAAATTTTATTTAAAGGTGAACCACTCAACGAAAAGCACATATACAAAATGGGTTATTTGCCCGAGGAACGAGGATTGTATAAAAAAATGACGGTTAAAGACCAGTTATTGTATTTTGCTGAAATCAAAGGCCTTTCAAACAAAGAGGCAAAGGAAAAACTAAAGTACTGGGTTGATAAATTTGAGATAAAAGAATGGCTTGGTAAAAAAGTAGAAGAATTATCGAAAGGAATGCAACAAAAAGTTCAATTCATTG
>CAMCJW010000216.1 GCA_945875195.1 Chitinophaga pinensis
TGCCTCCTGATATTAAACTTATCAATTTCTTTAACACTTTTATTAATCAAGACGATGTTGTGTTGCTGGCAGATATTGCTTCAAATCAGCATGAAATTTCAAATGCTGGCTTGTTCGATTTTGGGTTACAACATATTTCTAAAGAACAAAGAAAAGACTTGGCGCCTGATTTTATACTTTCAATAGGCGGGCCAATTGTTTCCAAATCAATGAAGCTTTGGTTAAAAGGAATTAAGCCAAACTACCATTTTCGCATTCAAGCTCAGCGTGAATCTATTGATACTTATCAAAATTTAACACAGTTGCTTGAAGCAGAATTATTGCTTTATTTAGATGCCTTTAATTCATTAAAAGGTACTGGCGAACCAAGTAAAAAGGAGTATTCGTTACTTTGGAAATTGTTGAATAACAAAGCAGATGAAACCTTAAAGGCATTCCATGAAAATAAAATTTGGTGTGAACCAAATGTAGTAAATAAAATTTTAGCGGCAATCCCAGAAAATAGTCAATTACAATTGGGCAATAGCGCTAGTGTGAGATGGGTAAGTTGGTTAGGCGCACCGCTTAAGGCATTACAAATATTTTCGAATAGAGGAACCAGTGGTATTGATGGAACAGTAAGCACAGCCATTGGTGCCGCTAGGGTTCAAGCAGATAAAATAGTTACCTTAATTTGTGGCGACCTCTCATTGTTTTACGACCAAAATGCATTTTGGCAAAACAACTTGCCAAGCAACTTAAAAATTATTATATTAAACAATCACTCGGGCAATATATTTAATTGGATTGAAGGGCCTAAAAATCATCCAGACACCCTTTCCTATTTTACTACACCCCATCATTTGAGTGTAAAAAAGCTTGCAGATCAATTTGGGTTGAATTATTTTGAAAGTAAAGAGTGGGGAACACTGCAAGAAGGAATGGATTGGCTCTATGCTCCGCAACCAAACATTTCTATTTTAGAATTAAGTTTTGAAGAGGTTGAAAACATGAAAGGAATTAATGCTTTTAAGGAATTGGTGATTGGTTAAAGTTTGGCCTAAAAATCTAAACTAATCCACCAATTGCCACCGCACAATTCTCTCCATCCATTGCAGCACTCACAATCCCGCCAGCATAACCTGCACCCTCGGCGCAAGGGTATAAGCCCTTTATTTGAGGATGCTCAAATGTTTCTTTGTTACGTGGTATTCTTACTGGTGAAGAAGTGCGCGACTCGGTGGCCAATAAAATGGCTTCTTGTGTTAAGTAGCCTCGCATCTTTTTACCAAATTCTTGAAATGCTCCTTGCAAACCCTTTGCTACAAATTTGGGTAAAATATCGTGCAAATTTCTGCTAACCGTTCCTGGTAAATATGAGTTGGTTGGCAAGGTGCTAGACACTTTTCTGTTTACAAAATCTACCATTCTTTGGGCAGGTGCTTGCAGTGATTCATTGCCTTTTTTAAAGCAATCTTGTTCAACCTGCTGTTGAAAATACATACCTGCCAATGGACCGTGTTTTTCAAATAACTTATAATCTTCGGTTTGAACCGAAACCACCATGCCGCTATTTGCGTAAGGGTTATTGCGTTTACTCGGACTCCAACCATTTACTACAATCTCACCTGGGGCAGTCATGGCGGGAGCAATAATTCCACCCGGACACATACAAAAACTAAATACCCCTCTCCCATTCACTTGTTGTACGATACTGTAACTTGCCGCTGGTAAAAATTCGCCTCTCCTACCAGTACATTTATATTGAATTTGGTCTATCAATTCTTGCGGATGTTCTATGCGTACACCCAAGGCAAAAGGCTTGGCTTCAATCAAAATATTTTTAGCGTGCAACAATTCATAAATATCTCTAGCCGAATGTCCGGTTGCCAATACCAATTGCTCAAAAGAATGCAAGGTATCGCCAACATACAAACCCTTGATGGCATTGTTGACTACCTTTAAATCGGTAACTCGTGCATTGAAGTGAAATACACCACCACAAGCCAAAATATTTTCGCGGATATTGGTAATAATTTGAGGCAATTTATTGGTACCTATATGCGGATGTGCTTCATACAAAATGCTTGGATCAGCACCATGCAAAACCAATATTTTTAGTATGCGCATTACATCGCCACGTTTGCTACTTCTGGTATATAATTTACCATCGCTATAAGTGCCCGCACCACCCTCCCCAAAGCAATAATTGCTATCGGGGTTTACGCTGTTGTTACGTGTAATTTGGGCTAAATCTCTCCTTCTTTCTTTTACCGCTTTTCCTCTTTCAAAAATCACCGGTTTAAACCCAAGCTCAATTAAACGCAAAGCGGCAAACAAGCCAGCCGGACCAGCACCCACAACACCAACCTCTTTTGCCTGATTCACATTTTTTAACTGCAACTCAAAATCATCTTTTGGCACAGCCTCATTTAAATATACCTCTAATTGTAAATTAACACGAATAGGTTTTCGCCTGGCATCGAGGCTCTTTTTTACAATGGTAAATCCAGTAATATCTGTTGATTTGAACCCAAACTCTCTTTGCAGGTGATTTGCGATAGCTTCTTGAGAAGCGGCCTGCTCGGGCGATAGCGTTAATTGTATGGTATTTATCATGATTAGGTTTCTATCCCAATAAGTTGCAAAAATGATTGTTTATTTCTTATTTGACAAACTAAATTTACTCATTCTCAAATACCCAATAGCCCAATAACAAAAAAAATTGCGAATGAAGATTACATGGCATATATTTAATCTACAAAATCATCCAAATCAATTATCACTTTAAAAATCGTTTATAAATTTCCGAAATAATCATATAAACTAATAAAGGAAAAACAATAAACGATAGTTTATTAAAAGCCCAAGCCTCTGCAAAATTAAAATGAATGAGATGCATTATTCCGCGAGTCATTCCGCACCCGTAACATTGAATTTTAAAAAAAACAACCGACAAACAAACTGAGGTTCCAGTATCAAAGAAAGTCGCTGGCAAGCAGATTAGGGTCAAGCCAAAACCAAACAAAATTATTAAGAGAATAATTCCAATAATTCTTTTGTTAAAAATAACATTATTCAGGTGAGGCATTTTTCAGTATCTTTTTGTTTAACATAATTACAACATTAGAACCTTTAGTCATATTAGCTACAACATTGGTGTTATTCTCATTATCACGCAGGGTAATGTTTGCTGTGCATGATTTTAATTTTCCCTCACTAATAGCTTGTATTCTTATTCCAACTTTACCCCCTGAATATGGAACAATTATTGTTTTTTTTTCTTTTCCAATAACAAATGAATCTAAGATTTTTTTACTATCAATAAAGATTGCAATTTCATCTCCATCTTCTCTACTGCCGTCTGAAACCTCAATAATAATTTCAGAGGAAGTCCAATTTAATCGCATTACTTGATTATTTGTTAAATAGGTATTCCCCACCTTTGCTTGAATATCATTATTCAATTGCTTCATTTTTAAGAGTGAGTCTATACTTGATACCGCATTCTTACTTAAATATTTTTCGGCTAATATATCTATGTATCCTTTATTTACTAGGTACAAATAACCACTTGCACATTTCTTTCCATTTTTAAATTTTGCAATAAAATTTCCTTTCAAAACACTCTTTTCTTTATCTACTTTTAAATTAGCATTCTCTACCTTCAAAAAACAAAACTCCTCTGCCTCAGCATTTGATTTCGTGCTAATATTTTCTATTTCTTCGAATGATATGCTGTTTTTTTCAATATTAATTATACCGCTAATTTTGCTTAAAGTCCTATTCGGTCCATAAATATCAGTTAAACTAGTCCCTTCAATTTCACCATTTTCCTTTACTTTAAATTGAATTTTAAATGTTACAATTTCTTTTGAATCAAGTTGAAGGGTCCCTGTAAATTCATTTTTTACATCTTGACAATGAGCTGATTGAAAGTAATTAAAAATAAAAGTCAGCAAAAGTATATTAAGTCTCAGTTTTTTCATAGTTTGCATGAACAAAATAACAAAAAAAAGATTATGAAAAAAACTAACAAAATTCTACCACTACTTTTAGTTCTACTATTTACAGTAGCAAGCAGTGTCTACGCTTCATTTCCTGTTAAAAAAGATGCTAAAAAAGAACAAACTGTAAATGTGAAGGAGCAGAACCTTCAAAAAAATTCAGAATTATTTTCTACCGTAGCAAAAGAAACAATTGTTGATTCAAAAGCAATTAATTTCCCAAAACCAGATATGGATGAGAAAACAATTCTATTATTGTTATGGTTCTTTTTAGGAATTTTTGCCGCCCACAGGTGGTACGCAAAGAAACCAACTGGTTGGAATATTCTATTTATATTAACTGCTGGAGGTTGCGGTGTATGGGCAATAATAGATCTAATCCATATCCTTCAAGACAACTTTTAATTTATCCAAATAAAACAAACACAAAAGGGCTATTTCATTACGAAATAGCCCTTTTTTTATGCCTAAAACTCCCAACAAAATATACCCAAACTCAATTTACTCAAGATTCCTTTGTATTTTCGCATATTGTTAAAATAAAATACTTCTACATGAAGCAATATACCGCACAGGAAATCAGTAGCTTGGCTACGCAAATCAGGAGAGATATTCTCCGCATGGTTCATGGTTGTAAAAGCGGCCATCCAGGTGGAAGTTTAGGTTGTGCCGATTTTTTGGCAACCCTGTACTTCAAAATCATGAAACACGATGCCAATTTTAACATGGATGGTGCCAATGAAGATTTGTTTTTTCTGTCGAACGGACATATTTCACCAGTGTTTTATAGCACCTTGGCTAGATCGGGCTATTTTCCGGTTGAAGAGATGAAAACATTCCGCAAACTAAATACCAGGTTACAAGGTCACCCAACTACGCATGAGCACCTTCCAGGAGTGCGCATTGCATCTGGCTCTTTGGGTCAGGGTTTATCTGTTGCTTGTGGGGCTGCCCTCTCAAAAAAGTTGAATGGCGATGGCCAATTGGTTTATGCCTTGATGGGTGATGGCGAAATAGAAGAAGGTCAGAATTGGGAAGCATTTATGTTTGCCGCGCACCAAAAAATTGATAACCTCATTGTTACCATAGATTTAAATGGTCAGCAAATAGATGGATCAACCAAAGAAGTAATGGGCCTTGGTTCAGACATAGCAGATAAGGTAAAATCTTTTGGTTGGGAAATATTGCACATGGACGGACACGATGTTCAAAATATCATTGACACCATGGCTGCCGCTAAAGCACTTACTGGAAAAGG
>CAMCJW010000217.1 GCA_945875195.1 Chitinophaga pinensis
GATGTTCGGTTGGGAGTTTCCTCCTGAAATTTCTGGTGGCTTAGGTGTTGCTACATTGGGGCTATGCCAAGCACTTGCACATGATGCTGATGTAAAGATGATTATACCCAAAAATGTGCCCAACTTTAATATTGAAAACATAGAATTAGTTGGATTAAATAGTATTAATCCGGAAGATATTGAAGTTTTATTTGGCACTGAGCCAACTCCCAAAATTCCTATTTTGCCAAGTTCATTTAAGCAAACTATTGGGCCCTATTCAAGTGTTTTGCCCTCAGAGTTTTTGGATCAAACCTATTATGAATACTACAATGCTGCCATACAACCTTTTGAAATTGAAGAATTGTATGGGGGAGATGTAATAGCCAAAGTGATAGAATTTGAAAAAATTGCAGTGGCTTATTGTGTAAAAGACGATTTTGATATTATACACGCGCATGATTGGCTTACCTTTTTACCAGCTATGCATTTAAAAATGATTACCGGTAAACCTCTGGTAATTCATATTCATAGCACTGAGTTTGATAGAACAGGGGTGGAGAGTAACAATTGGGTTTTTGAATTGGAGCGAAGGGCAATGGAAATGGCTGATTGCATCATTCCAGTTAGCCATTATACCGGTGATATTTGTGTGCAACATTATGGTGCCGACCCTCAAAAAATAAAGACGGTACACAATGGAATTAATTCTGTTTCACCCAAAGTGGATGCCAAAAAAAGAAAGGGGAATTTAGTGGTATATTTTGGTAGGGTTACCCAACAAAAAGGTCCAGATTATTTTGTAGAAGCAGCTAAAAAGGTGTTAGAATATTTGCCTGATACTAAATTTGTGATGGCTGGTGCTGGTGATTTATTAGAGACTATGATTTTGAAAACAGCCTCCTTTGGCATTGGCGATAAATTTTATTTCACCAATTTTTTAAATAAAGATAAACTAAATGAATTACTGTTAAGAGCAGACTTGTATTGCATGCCAAGTAAGAGTGAACCATTTGGATTAAGCGCATTGGAGGCCGCACAGTTTGGCATACCAGTTATTATCTCTCATACTTCTGGAGTGGCAGAGGTATTGCCAGGAGCCATAAAAGTAGATTTTGATGATGTTGATAAATTGGCTGCTTATATGATTGCTGCCTTAAATTTTTCTGGCCTTAGGCAAGCTGTTGTAACCGCTGATAATAATAGTCTTAGTCAAATTACTTGGGAAAAATGTGCTGCGGAGGTGTTGCAAGTTTATGAAAGCCTTTTTAATGCGACAAATAATATTTGCTAAAATTTACTTTGTTTCTCAAATTATAATAATTAGTTTTATTCCACCTAACAACTATCAATTATGCCGTCTATTTGCTTTTATTTTCAAGTGCACCAACCTTATCGCTTAAAAGAATATTCATACTTTGATATTGGTTCAGACCACCAATACTTTGATAATGAAAAGAACCGCGAGGTCTTGAAAAAAGTTTCAGAAAAGTGTTACCTACCAACCAATAAATTGATGTTGGAATTGATAAAGGAACATAAAGGGAAATTTAAAATAAGCTATTCAATTAGTGGTGTTGCTTTGGAACAATTTGAGGCATGGCAGCCAGATGTTTTGCAATCGTTTAAAGACCTCGCCGCCACTGGCTGTGTAGAGTTTATTGCCGAAACATATTACCATTCTTTGGCATATATTTTCTCTAAAGAGGAGTTTAAAAAGCAAATAGAGCAACACAGAAATTTGATTAAAAAGCATTTCAATCAGGAGCCCAAAGTTTTTAGAAATACCGAATTACAATACAACAATGAGTTGGCAAAATTTATTGAAGACCTAGGTTATGATGCCATTATTTGTGAAGGTGTAGATAGGTTATTGCATGGTCGTTCACCCAATTTTATTTACAAAGCACCCAATGCACATAAAATAAAATCGCTGCTTAAAAATTACAAATTGAGCGATGACATTGCCTTCCGTTTTTCGGATCAAAATTGGAGTGAATTTCCATTAAGTGCAGAAACTTATGCCACTTGGGTGCATTCAGTTGCTGGAACGGGTGAAACCATCAACCTGTTTATGGATTATGAAACTTTTGGTGAGCACCAATGGGAGCACAGTGGCATTTTTGAATTCCTGCGTTATATGCCAACTTATGTTTTGGCACACAAAGATTTTACGTTCAAAACGGTTTCGGAAACTGCCGCAGCCTACCCTGTGCGCGATGTGTACGATGCCCATCATTTAACCTCGTGGGCCGATACCGAGAGGGATTTGTCGGCTTGGCTTGGAAACCCTATGCAAGATGAAGCTATTGCCAAAATATACCAATTGGAGCAGCAGGTTTATGCAAGTGGAGATGCTACTTACATTGATTCTTGGAAGAAAATGCTCACCAGCGATCATTTCTATTATATGTGCAGTAAGTATTGGGCAGATGGCGATGTACACAAGTATTTTAGTCCTTATAACTCTCCTTATGATGCCTATATTTATTTCATGAATGCTATGAGTGATTTATCTATTCAGCTAAAAAGCATTGAAAAGCCAATAAACAAGGGCATTGGAAAAGAAACTGCTCCTAAAAAAACAGGTGTTAAAGCCGTTCCAGCCAAAAAGGTGGCGGGTAAAAAAGCGGTTGTAAAGTCTAAATAAATGCCTATTTACTAGTTAAAAATTGGGTCGAACCAAATCATTGCTATTAATTACTTTGATAAGTTAGGCCGTTTCTCTTAATTTGCAGCCTAATTTAGAATTAAATTATGCTGCAAATTAAAGTACCTACTGTTGGCGAATCAATAAGTGAAGTTACCATCTCAAGATGGAATAAGAAAACGGGCGATTATGTAGAAATGGATGAATTGCTTTGTGAGTTAGAAAGCGATAAGGCTACTTTTGAGTTAAATGCAGAGGCTGCAGGGTTGTTAACCACAAAATGCAATGAAGGTGATACCATAAAAATTGGTGATTTAGTAGCAGAAATTGATACAGATGCCAAGCGCCCTGAGGGGGCAAGCGCACCGGCACCCAAGGCAGAGGCTCCTAAAGTTGAAGCGCCTGTTACAAGCACTCCAGCAAAAACAGAAACTTCAGCAACCTACGCAACAGGTTCAGCCGGACCAGCAGCACAAAAAATATTAGCCGAAAAAGGTATTGATGCCAAACAAATTGTTGGTTCAGGCAAAGATGGTCGCATAACTAAAGCAGATGCCATGAAAGCTGAGCTTAAAGTTACGGCAAATGAAAGCAAAGAACGTGTTGATAGAAGTGTAAAAATGACTTCTTTGCGCAAAACAGTTGCCAAGAGATTGGTTGCTGCTAAAAATGAAACAGCCATGTTAACTACTTTTAATGAAGTAGACATGAAGCCCATCATGGATTTGCGCAATCAGTATAAAAATAAATTCAAAGAAGTATATGGGGTGAACCTAGGCTTTATGAGTTTTTTTACCAAGGCTGTGTGTGTTGCTTTACAAGAGTTTCCGGCGGTAAATGCTTACTTAAATGGCGAAGAAATTCTTTACCACGATTATTGTGATATCTCTATTGCAGTTAGTGCGCCAAAAGGTTTGGTTGTTCCTGTTATTAGAAATGCAGAGAGCTTAAGTTTAGCAGAAATTGAAGCTGAGGTAATGCGTTTGGCTGGCAAAGCCCGTGAAAATAAATTGAGTTTAGAAGAAATGTCTGGTGGAACCTTTACCATCACAAATGGGGGAGTGTTTGGAACAATGCTTAGTACGCCAATTATTAATCCACCACAATCTGCTATTTTAGGTATGCACAATATTGTAGAGCGTGCGGTGGTTCAAAACGGACAAATTGTTATTCGCCCAATCATGTATGTGGCCTTAAGTTATGATCATAGAATTATTGATGGTCGTGAATCGGTAGGTTTCTTGGTGAAAGTAAAACAATGCTTAGAAAACCCAACGCTACTGCTTACACAAGGCATGGATCCTGCAAAATTGCTCTTGGGAATTTAGGGAAGCTTGAAGGCTTGATTTAATTAACGCTAATAACCTTTTCAAAGGCTCTTCGGGCTGAACCGTTAAAATATACCTCGCCACAATAGGTATAGCCTAGTTTGTCCATTATTTTTAGCATGGGTACATTGTCAAAGTTAGTATCCACTTTGATGCTAAAAACATTTTGTTTGCTGCATAAATCCTCTATCAATTTAAACAAATGAGTGGCAACTCCCTTGCCCTTAACTTTATTGGCGGTAGCAACACGATGGATTACCAAGTAGTCGCCAATGCTAAGCCATTTTCCAATAATATTGGTATAGGCAGGCTCTATATCAAAAATAATAGCTGCATATGCTATTACTTCATTATTGGCTAGGAGCACATGGCCGTATCCATTTTTTATGTCATCTAAGACTACCTGTTCGTTCGGATACCCATTTTGCCACTGATTGCTCCCATCTTGCTTTCTTTGTTCAATGGCCTCTTGTAAAATATTCCAAATAATTGGAAGTTCATTAAATAGTGCTTTTCTTAAAATCATTCTATGAAAGGTAATATTTTTATTAAATATAGTTAATATCAAATCATAATTTCTTGAGCATGAAAAGTATATTGAGAATTGGTACGATTTTAATTTTTAATAATTTTTTAATATAATAAGTTTTTCTATCATTGTAATAACGATACAAAGATATGATGTTAGGTAAAAGGATTAAAGCAATTAGGTTATCAAAGAAATTAACCCAAATGGATGTTGCAGAAATAATTGGTGTTTCACAACCTACCTACAGTGAATATGAAAAAAAAGCGGGTAGTTGTGCGTTCTATACGCTACAGAAAATTGCCAAAGCACTTAATGTATCTGTTTCCTTTTTAGTTGATATTGAAAATGAGTTTGATCCTACAAGTTAGGAAAACGATTAGGAAGTGTTTTGTAATCAAAAAAATCACCCTGTTGATTTGAATATGGAATTATAATTTGGGGTTAAAATTGGCTCTACCTTTTCTATGATTTTTTCTTCAAATGTTTTAAAATATTCTGTTACATAGAATATAAATGAACTATTTTGCCCTTCTTTAATTTTAAGCTATATTTTAGGGTAAGCAGCATAAATAGTTAAAGGAAATAAAAATATTTAATTTTATAAATCAGGCAGATAGAATTTTAAATTCATCTCGATTTGCGATTTTAAGAATTATTTGTCTTTAATTTGCTCCCAGATAAATGAAAACTTTCACCACCATAATTTTTAATAATACAGCGATTTGCTGTTTTATG
>CAMCJW010000218.1 GCA_945875195.1 Chitinophaga pinensis
ATGTAAACCTTTGATGCGGTTTTGGTGAATGGCATGAGAACTAGCCTCCATAAAACAATATTCGCAGCCCCTATCAACCATTACTCTTAGCAATGCATTTAACCTAATGGCATCTGGCGTGGTATGTGTAGCAGGAATTATTTCTTCATTGATTTGGTTTTGAACGGTAGATAATAAACCAACGTTTGAACCCAAGGAGCGAAACAAATTAAATAACAAAGTGGCAACAGTTGTTTTGCCATTAGTGCCCGTAACTGCAACCAATTTAAGTTCTTTACTAGGATTACCGTAAAAATTTGCCGCAGCAAATCCCATGAATTCGCTGGTATTTGCTACTTTAATATAGCATACATTTAACTCCAAATTTGTTGGCAAAACCTCACAAACAATGGCGGTACAGCCCTTTGCTATAACTTGAGTAATATAGTCGTGACCATCAACTGCTGTGCCTTTCATAGCAAAGAACAATGAAGCAGCAATTGCCTCTCTTGAATCGAAAGTTAACTGTTCAATATTTTGGTTGAGGTCACCCGATACAGAAATAGTATCTAAGCCCGCTATGATATGTGCTATAGTTTGCATGGTTAGCTTAGTTGTAATTGAATATTTTGATATTTCCTAAGTGGAGTTCCTGGTGAAACAGATTGTTTTTTCACTCTTCCTAATCCTTGTATATTTACCTTCACTCCTTTGCGTTCAAGAATGTATAAAGCATCTTTAGCTCCCATTCCTCTTACATCTGGCATCTTACCTGCAGATACCAATACAGGTTGAATAGCGATTGAATTATCTTGTGCACTACCAATTACCCAATCGGTTTCGTCTTGGTGAATAGAATCATTGTGAAAGTGTGAGGAAAGTTTTACTTGATCCAAAACTACCTTCACATCAGTTTTATCACTCATGGTAATCAATGGTAAATCTTGGGTAAAACTAGGTTCAACAAATTTCAATTCACGGTGCAAATTGAGTGCACTTGCATACACCTTGTCTGCAATTTCTTTAAAAACTGGTAACGCTACTTTAGCTGCATAATAATTTTCTTTACGAGGGCGACTAATTAATACCATGCAAGAATATTTTGGATTTTCTGCAGGGAAATAACCACAAAAAGAGGCCCTGTAACTTTTGTCTCCACCAGCTTGGTATCCCCTTTTATTATTGGCAACTACAGCTGTTCCAGTTTTACCAGCATAAGTATAGAAGCCACTTTTTAATAGGGAAGCTGTACCCCGCAGCACAACACCTTCCATCATGTTTTGTAGTTGTTTGGCAACCTCCTTACTACAAATTTTAGAATTCATTACAGCAGATTTATATTCCTTCACAACCTTTCCATCTTGCTCAATTCTTTTAACCAACATGGGGCGAACCATTACACCATTATTTGCAACAGCATTGTAAATTGACAATAATTGTAAAGGAGTAATTTGCAACTCGTATCCAATAGCCATGTAAGGCAAACTGGTGCAAGACCAAGTTTTATTATTAGGACTTTTTACCAAAGGAAAACCAACGCCAGATAGCTGAAGGTTCAATTTTTCGGTTAATCCCATCTCTTTGTAATGGGTATATAATTTTTGAGGATCTTTTGAATAATGTTTTTGCATTAGCTTGCCAAAAGCCACATTGGAAGAATGTTCAAAGGCTTCTTGTAAGGAGATAACACCAGTACCTAAATGAGAATCCTTCATCACCACATTGCAGAATCTTACTTCACCACCCTCTGCATCTACTTTATCTTCAGGATTCATTTTTCCGTCTTGCAATAAGGCTAAAGTAGAAATGAGTTTAAAAGTTGATCCAGGCTCAACACATTCGCCTACTGCATAATTGTAACTTTCATTATAAACACCCTCAGATTTACGGGTTAAGTTTGCAATGGCTTTTAACTCGCCAGTAGCAACTTCCATCAAAATAGCAGTACCATAATCTGCATCATTTTCTAGTAAGGTATTTAACAAGGCATTTTCTGCAACATCTTGCAAATTGATATCTAGGGTGGTAATTACATCTCTACCTTGTTTTGCCTCAATCATAAATTCATCATCTATTGGCATCCATGTACCTCCTGCAATGCGTTGCATCACATGCTTACCACTTTTACCTGATAGCGACTCATCAAAAAAACCTTCTAAACCAACTCTTACGGCACCCTCTTCTTGCTTGAATCCAATGGTACGTTCTGCTAATACGCCAAAAGGTTTTTCTCTACGCGTTCTTTCAGTTATGAGTAAACCACCCTTGTATTTACCCATTCTAAAAATAGGTAATTTGGTTAATGCACGCATTTGGTGGTAACTAATTTTACGTTTGAATAAAAAGTATCTGTTTCCTTCTTTTCTTATGCTAACCAAGCTTTTCTTATAAGCTAACTCCGAATTATCTTTAAACAAATTCGCTAAGCCAAAAGCCAATGAATCTATGTTGTTTTGAAAATACTCTTCGTCCTTAAATGCTTGTGATTTGGCATCTATGCGGATATCATAAATAGGAAGTGATGTTGCTAATAGGTTGCCATTGCAATCAAAAATATTACCTCTTACTGCCTCAATTTCAAACACACGTGTACTCAAACTATCGGCCAAAGCGCGCCAATGTTTACCCTCCATGAATTGTATTTTAAACAAAGAATAGCCTATCAAAAAAGCAAAAACCACCATACCCGAAAACACCACAGTGGTTCGGATCAAAATGGACTTTCTTGAATTGGTATTAGTTATCACTATAGGTAATTTTACTTGGTGGAGTTTTTAATTCTTTGATGCCATAAGGCTGCAACTTTTTAGCCACTGCAGATTGTTTGCTATCACTCATTAACTCACTTAACTCACTGATATATTCACTTCTTAAATCTTTTACTTCTTTATTGAGCTTGTCTGTTTCACGAATGATTTTTTCGGACCTGTGGCTATTGTAAATAAACAGTACAATCAAAACACAGAGGTATGCTAGGAAAGGAAGCTGCTTCATAAATTGCTCCGGTTTGATCCTAAAATCAAAGTCGGCAAAGCGCTTCACCGCTTCCGTGAAGTTGCGACTATCCTGATCAACGGGCTTTTTAACCGTTGCTTCTTCCTCCTCAATGATGCGGTTCATTAACTATCAGTTCGTTTTTCTGCTATACGTAATTTGGCACTTCTTGAACGTGGATTTCGTTCTAATTCTTCTAGTGATGCGGTAATCACTTTTCGGCTCAAAGCTTCCATTGGCTTTTTTACATTGCCATAAAAGTCCTTATCTAAATCACCATTGAAATTTCCACTCGCTATAAAATTCTTAACCAATCTATCTTCCAATGAATGGTAGCTCATCACCACCAATTTTCCATTGGGCTTTAAAACCTCTGGAACTTGTAATAGAAAGCTTTTCAGCACTTCCATTTCGCGGTTCACTTCTATGCGCAATGCCTGAAACACTTGAGCCAAAAACTTATAATCACCAAACTTGGGTGTGTGTTTTTTTAAAGCCTCTTTTAATTGTCCAACACGCGATATAGGTTCAACATTTCTATAATTTACTATCTCCCTTGCCAATGATTTGGCATTCTTTAATTCACCGTATTGATAGAATACATCTGACAGTTGCGATTCAGAATAAGTATTCAATAATTGAGCTGCACTTATGCCACTCGAAGTATGCATGCGCATATCCAATTCGGCATCATCAAACCTAAAAGAGAAACCTCTATCTGCCTCATCAAACTGGTGCGATGAAACACCTAAATCTGCTAATATGCCATCTACGGGCAATAAGCCTTGGTATTGTAAATGGTTTTTAATGAACTCAAAATTTTGATCTATGAATACAAGTCTTTCATCTTTTGGCAAATTTGCTTTCGCATCTTCATCTTGGTCGAATGCAATCAATACACCTTTATCATTCAACGCATTTAATATAGCATTTGAATGGCCGCCGCCACCAAAAGTTACATCTACATATTTACCTGCAGGGTTAATTTCTAAACCAGCTAAGCATTCGGTTAACATCACAGGAGCATGGTATTTATTTTCCATCTTCATCCTCCTTTTTCCTCTTACTCATAACCTCTTCTGCCAATGCACTGAAGTCAGAAGGCTCCTCACTCAACATTTTATCGTATTCTGCCTTGTTCCAAATCTCCACCTTATTACCGTATGCCAGCAAAACTAACTCGCCTTTTAAATCGGCAAACTCTTGTAATTGCTTTGGAATTAACACTCGTGAAGCAGCATCCATTTCCAATTTGCTGGCTCCTCTTAAAAAGTATCTTTTAAAGGTGCGCTCCTTTTGTATGTAATCACTCAACTTATCTATTTCGGCAGCAATCAATTTCCACTCATTGCTTGGATACATTACTACGCACTTTTCGAAACCACGGTTAATGAAAAACGAATCCTTTGCCGCTTCCGGCAACTGCTTTTTTAAAGCAGAGGGAATCATTAACCTTCCCTTGGCATCCATTTTACATTCGAATTCTCCGTTCAGTTGCGTCATTACTAGTGTTAAGCGATTACAGCGTAAAAATAGAAACATTTTTCCACTTTTCACCACTTTCTCCCACTTTTGTGGAAAAATCGAACTTTTACACATTTCAACATATTTGCCAAAGTGGTTTATTTATCTGGCCTTCAAGGGTATTTTAAAAGCGAAATGCGACTTTCTAAAAAATGGGAGTGTTAAGAAGTTTGGGGCCACAAATGCGACATCGCCAAAAATATAACGCACTGATTTTCATTAAAAGCGTTTGGTCTAGTGGTGAATTGTGGGGGTGTTTTTATGCCTTTTGATTGCCTCTTTTTTGAAAAAATGATCAGTTCCTAAGATACTCAAATGCCAATGACAGGAAATATTTTTCAAAAGGCTATAAGTGTAAAAAAAAAATCTAATTGAAGCTTCCAAAACACTGAATACCACAAATATTTTTCGGCGTTAACCAACAAAATAATCGTAGGTTTGAATCAATATAAATTATACACTATGAATGAATTTATTACCTTGATGGCCTATTGCAGGAGTACCTTATGATTCAGCACCCATAATATAATAATGATTTGATCACTAAAGAAACACTTCCTATTCATTTGGTTGAAATAGAACCCGGAAATTACCATTTATTTATTGCTTGCAACGTTGGTAGAAATAACGCTTGGCTTTTACTAGATACAGGTGCATCTAAAACAGCCTTCGACTTCACTAAAATTGAAAGCATGCTTGGCGCGCACAAGCATGAGCAGCAAG
>CAMCJW010000219.1 GCA_945875195.1 Chitinophaga pinensis
TATTTACTTTTAGTTGAAAAAAAGCGGCAGGAAAGTTATTGTGATAGAAATCAATTTCATGAAGCTGTTCCTTTATTATGAGAGTATCTTTAACTTTTTTGGTAATATTATTTACAATTAAAAGATAAAAACATTGGTTTTCATAATTCTTTTTTTGAATTTCAAATTGATAATAACTATTTTTCCTATTTAAAATAAATTTAATTATTTTTTGTGTAGACAATAGTTCAATTTTTTTCTTCCAATCAATCTCGTCCTTAAAGTAATCAATCAACTCCCAAACCAGTCTGTTTTTTGAGTTTACCTTAGTTATTCCAAGTAAACTATTTGCTTTTTTATTTATAAACCGAAGTCTCCCGTTATTATCGAAAACCAGAACTCCTTCTTTTATAGTATTAATAAAATCATCAAAAACTTTATATCGTTGTTCAATTAAAATTTGCTTTCTTTTACTAATAGCACTATTTTTTATTGTTTTTTGTATGAAAACTATATAAAAACCATTTTCATATTTAGTGGTTTCTGTTTGATAAGTAACTGAATTTCCGTGTCTGTCTTCTACAAAATGATTTTGAATTGTCTCACTAAAAGTAAAAAGCGGAAATAATGAGCTAATCTCTTTACTATCTTCTTTAGAAGTAATTTCCAGAAGTAATAATTTTGTCTTTTTATTATTGAATACAATTTTACCATCTAAATCTAAAACGACAGATGCAAATGGGTGGTATTCTAAAAGATCAAAATTACTAAGCATTTTTATTATTAAAATGAGGTTAATCCAAATTTAATTATAATAATTTATGAAAATGTATTATTATGACGAAAAGTTCATTTAATACGTTAAGATGTACTTTATTTTAGATATACGGCGGTTTTATATAGCTTTAAGCAGTTTATCTATCCAGCTCTATTATTGGATAATCGCATGACTATTTTGTAAGTTATATTGTATTTATATTAATTTATTATGCATTTTGTCGATTATATTTGTATTTTAATCTATTTTTTTAGTGATTAGCATCTCTTAATTAAAACCAGCTATGCTTATCACTTTATTTATTTTATACAAAACTATTTACAGAAAGAGATAGAATTCGTTTAATCACAATTTATCTTTAGCATTTACTTTAATTACTACTCCGGCTTCCCATGTCGTAAATAGCATATTAGTAATTCCAAAAAAAGCAGTTTTACTATTAAATTAACCCGTTGGGGTAATTCTTTTTAAGGCTAATTTATACTAAATTATCCAAACGCTTCGGGAGTCGAAACGTATTCTTTTTAATGTCATCGATACTTCCTTTGTCAGTACAGGCTTAGCTCAGACTTACATTTATGTTCTAATTGAATACAAAATTCTAGCAAAAAGTTAGTAATAAAATATTCTGATTAATTAAACCTAACGGGACTAGTTACCAACTTTAATTATCAAAAAAAGTCCCCACCTTTCGGTAGGGACTTAGATAACATAATCAAAAAACGATTACTTTTTATTCGTCTTCTGCTAGTTGAGTTTTTGCTTTCAAGTTTTTATCAAGTTTTAAAGACGTTCTTGGGAACAATACCTTTTTAGTTACCACTAAACCTTCTTCTGAAGTAATTTGAACTAATAAAACCTCTGTTGTTAGTACAGCATTCATAAAGGTTTGGGAAGCATTAATATCTTTCTGTTCTTGAAGTAACCGTCCTCTGATATCAAAAATCTTAACCATTGACATCACTACATTTCCTGTATTTATCGAAATTTCATTGGTTGGTGTTTTATAAATCACCACTTGACTTTCGTTAAAAGTTGGAACAGCTAATGCTGCCGAATCAACGGCTATAACAACACTAGAACTTAACACTGAAGAACACTCACCACTTGTTACTAAAGCTCTGTAATGAACCGTTTGGGTTAAAACAGGAGTAGTATATGTATTTTGGGTAGCACCTACTTCATCGGTCCATGAATCTCCATCATTAGAAGATTGCCATTGAATAGTACCTGTATAACCTGTTAAAGTTACAGTAGTACTGTTTCCAGAAACCACTGAGGTAGAAGAAGCTGAGGCAGTCCCGCCAACTGATAAAGGATCAACAGTAAGTGTCCCATCTATATAAGTTATGGAATAATTTGAATTTGCAAAAGATCCACCTATAGCATTTTGAGCAACTATAGGATAAGTTCCAACAACCGAATTTGATGGATTTCCAGTACTTGACAATGTCACATTATCTATACTTTGCGAGCCAACCAAACCTTCTATTGAATAACCATTTGATGGTAATACATAATTTACTCCTACACATTTTGAAAAATCTAGTGCAGTAATCGTTAATGGCTTAGCAGTTATAGTAAATGCCATAGCACTTGAACTCGCTGAAGCATAGTTATCAGTTGAATCTACCGTAGCGGTTACAGTATAAGTACCTGCATTGGTTGGAGCTATTGAACTAGCAGTATAGATTGTATTTCCTGTACCTTCATAAGTAAATGTATAGCTTGTTCCAGTACCAGTATTCGTTGCTGCATTTGGACCTTGTGTAGAACCGTTATAGGTGTAAGACCCAACAGTTGATGTTACTACTGGTGTTGCTGCTTCGATAGTAAATGCCGTAGCACTTGAACTCGCTGAAGCATAGTTAACAGTTGCTTCTACCGTAGCGGTTACAGTATAAGTACCCACATTGGTTGGAGCTATTGAACTAGCAGCATAAGTTGTACTTCCTGTACCTTCATAAATAAAGGTATAACTTGTTCCAGTACCAGTATTCGTTGCTGCATTTGGACCTTGCGAAGAACCGTTATAGGTGTAAGACCCAACAGTTGATGTTACTACTGGTGTTGCTGCTTCGATAGTAAATGCCGTAGCACTTGAACTCGCTGAAGCATAGTTACCAATTGCTTCTACCGTAGCGGTTACAGTATAAGTACCCTCATTGGTTGGAGCTATTGAACTAGCAGCATAAGTTGTACTTCCTGTACCTTCATAAATAAAGGTATAACTTGTTCCAGTACCAGTATTCGTTGCTGCATTTGGACCTTGCGGAGAACCGTTATAGGTGTATGACCCAACAATTGATGTTACTACTGGTGAACTAACAGCTAGTGGTGATTGATATATGATTTCAAAACGACCATCAAATGTTCCCATTTGAGAAGCGAATGAATAAGATCCTTCTGTTAAGTTGTGAATCGTATTCATTAAATTATCTCGTAAATAGACTATTTGGTTATCAGCAAATACCCCATAAATAGTATCCAATGAAAGCTTATAGTTACCTGCTAAATTTATAATAATAGATAATGGCACTACATCTGATATATCAAAAGCAGCTCGAGATTGTGACACTATTCTCTTATTTTCTACTATTGACGCTACTGATAAAGCAGCATCACTCATAGTTTCTACATCATAGGTTGGTTCATAATTATTTGAAGCGTTTGTAAAATAGCCAACATCTGCAAAGGTAAACTCACCATTATCTCGTCCTAACTTTAATGTAAACTTATTGCTTGATATAGTATTATTTGTTACTTGTGCCGTACGATTAAATACACCAGGTTGATCAATAACTCTCATATCATTAGTAAACACCACTTGTGATGCTCCTACTTTCATCTCTACGATAAATCCTTGTCCCGAAGGAATAACACCACCAGGATTTTGTGCGCCACCATTACCATTACCATTTGGAGTAAATAGTAAATCATTAACATTATCAGGATTACGTTTTATACTTCCATATCCTGATATCTGAGCACCATTTGTTTTTCTAAAGATATAAATGATACCGTTAATATTGGCCTCATTGGCCTGCATAAAGCTCATTATATTAATATCAGAAGCATAAGGATTACCTACCAAAAAATAACGGTTTTGGCTTCCAGCCCTAGGCGATGTCATTTGTTGAGTAACATTACCATTGTTAGGCACTCCATTAAATTCAGTGCTCCACTCTGTTGATGTCGTTGGGTGATTATTTGGGGTGCGTATTAAATACCCCTTTCCTTTTTGAAAAGGCACTAGAACATTACCCATTACATCATATACATTTGTTGCTGAATTATAAGTGTAAAATCGGTTATTAACGGTTTGTGGTGAAAACTCTTTTAAAGTTTGTGTACCCTCTGTTGGTGATGACCACAGAACATAATCTAATCGTTGTAATTCTCGTGTATTTCTTTTTACTTTAATAGTACCAGAGTTTACCGCATCTGGATTAATCTGAACAAAATTTGCATTATTTTCAACTATAAATTGTGCTGTACTTGGCACTGTAATTCCATTAGTAACTACAATTTCAGCGTTTTCTTTAATTGTTAATACTGCATTATTGAGTAAGTTTATGCTGTTTGCATAAGCGTTGCCATTTTGTACTTGTGGTTGATTAGGTGCTGTACCGCTAATAAACGCAGCTGTTTGATCGGTTGGAACTTGACCCCCTGCCCAGTTTGCTTCAACATTCCATAAAGTGTTATTTGCACCGGTCCAACATGGTAATGGAGAAACAATCATGGCAATAACATTAGAAGTTACCGGCGAACCTGTAACACAAGTCGCTGTTGAAGTCATTACCACAGATACAACATCATTATTAACTAAAGTACTGCTGCTATAAGTAGCACTATTAGTTCCAACATTATTTCCATTCAATTTCCATTGGTAAGAAGGTGTTGTTCCACCATTGGTTGGTGTAGCCGTAAAAGTGGCACTGGTTCCTATACATATAGATGTTGATGGCGAAGCTGCTATTGAAACACTAGAAGGTAAATTCGGATTAACGATCATAGTAACCGTATTTGAAGTAGCCGGTGAACCAGTTAAACATGGACTAGCATTTGAAGTCATTACACAAGTAACAACATCGTTGTTTGCTAATGTTGCTGAAGCAAATGTTGCCGCGTTTGTTCCAGCATTTGTTCCGTTAACTTTCCATTGGTAGTAAGGTGCTGCTCCGCCATTTGTTGGAGTTGCTGTAAAAGTTACAGAAGTTCCAGAACAAATAGTTGTTTCACTTGCTGCAATTGATAGGCTGGCCGTTAGAATTGGGTTAACAACCATTGTCACACCATTCGATGTCGCCGGTGAACCTGCTAAACATGTACTAGCATTTGAAGTCATTACACAAGTAACAACATCGTTGTTTGCTAATGTTGTTGAAGCAAATGTTGCCGCGTTTGTTCCAGCATTTGTTCCGTTAACTTTCCATTGGTAG
>CAMCJW010000220.1 GCA_945875195.1 Chitinophaga pinensis
GTGTAGGGTTGGGCCTATTCATGTATTGCCACCACTTATAATCTGGGCCGAACTCCCACGGCCATTTTTCAATTATGGCAACATCTTTTCCTAAACTATCAACGCTGTCTTGCAAGTTTCTTTCAAGTGAGTTAACAATACTCAATACCATAATGATGCAAAAAATGCCAATAGTAATACCCAAAGTAGACAAAAAAGTTCGAACCATATTACTGCGAAGTGCTGCAAAAGCAGATTTTCCACTTTCAATAATCTGACCAATTACCAATCCAAATTCGCTTTTCTTTTTCATCCAATTTGTTTTAGTTTCTATCCATTAAATTATCAATGCTGTTGTCGTATGCTTTTATAATGTTTCGAACCAATTTATGGCGCACCACATCTTCAAAAGAAAGGTAGGCAAACTCAATTCCTTCAATTCCTTCAAGGATTTTAATGGCTTTCACCAAACCCGACATACTTTTTCTTGGAAGGTCAATTTGTGTAAGGTCGCCAGTGATTATAAATTTGGCGTTCGGACCCATGCGGGTTAAAAACATTTTCAATTGTAAGTCGGTGGCATTTTGTGCCTCATCCAAAATAACAAAAGCATTGTCTAAGGTCCTACCTCGCATAAAGGCCATTGGTGCAATTTCAATGACCCTAGTTTCTAAGTACAGCTTGAGTTTTTCTGGCGGAATCATGTCGTCTAAGGCATCATACAATGGCCTTAAATATGGATCGATTTTTTCTTTTAGGTCGCCCGGTAAAAACCCAAGATTTTCTCCAGCCTCCACTGCCGGCCTTGCTAAAATGATGCGTTTTATTTCTTTGTTTTTTAAAGCCCGAACGGCCAAAGCAACAGCAGTGTAGGTTTTACCTGTTCCGGCCGGGCCAATGGCAAAGAGGATATCGTTTTTATCCATTAAGGTAACCATTTTGCGTTGGTTTGGGGTTTTTGCCCTAATAACTTTTGCATGATTTCCATACAAAAGCACATCACCTTGGTCGCCTTGATTTTTATTTTCTTCTTTATTTTTTTCTTTACCTAAACTGCCACTCAATATCATTTCCAATTGAATGGAAGTGATGCCTCCATTTTGCTCGATGTGGTTAATCATGTGCTCAAATTTTTCCTCAAAGAGGTCTATTTCACTGGCTTTCCCCTGTAAAATTACTTGGTTACCTCTACCAATTATTTTCAACTGCGGAAAATGCAATTGAAAAGTTTTTAGGTTTTGATTATGAACCCCAAAAGCTACTGATGGGTCAAGTTGTTCAATTAAGATTTCTTTGCTATTCAAATTTTAGTGTACTTGCGGATAATTTGTACGAAAATAGTAAAAGAAATTGAACTCTGTTATTACTCTTATTTCTGATTATGGTGCAGGCAGCCCCTACACAGCAGCAATGCTTGGCTCGGCCCTTACACTTATGCCTCAAACAAAGGTAATTGAGCTCTCGCATCACATTCCTCCATTTGATTTGGTTCAGGCCGCCTTTTTTTTAAAATCTGTTTACCACCAATTTCCAAAGGGAACTTGCCATTTAATTTGCCTCGATACAAGTATTTCTTTGCACAAAAAATTATTAGTGGTGGAAGCCAATGGGCATTATTTCTTGGGCGCCGACAATGGTATTTTCTCTCTTTTATTCGATGAGAATTTGGTTCAGGCCTATAAAATTATTACAAATGCCGATGCTCATTTGGAATTGTTTCCAGAGAAAAACATTTTTCTGCCTTTGTTGACCAAATTTTTTGAACAAGGAAGCTTTGAAGGATTGGCTACCCGTGATCAAATTTCGCCGAAAAAACAAAGCATTCAGGTTACCGAAGATGAAAATGGATTGCGTGGAACAGTTATGTTTATTGATGGATACAGCAATGCCATTACCAATATTCACAAAAGCTTGTTTGAAAATACTGGCAAAGGCCGCGCATTTATTTTATACTATTGGGGAAAGCACACCATAGAAAAGTTAAGTGCCAATTTTGAAGATAGCAATGCAGGCGATGACATCATGCTTTTCAACGAAAATCAATATTTGATGTTGGCCATCAACAAAGGAAAAGGTGCGCAACTGCTGGGTTTAAAGCCAGGGTCGAACATCATCATAGAATTCCAAGAAGAAACAGACCTAATTTAGTCGTTTCCTTCTCCTCGTTTTAAACTATACTTATCAATTTTATTGTACAAATGACTGCGTTGGATGTCAATTTCAGCGGAAGTTTTAGCCACATTCCAGCCATTTTTCTTGAGTTTTTCTTCTATAAAAATACGCTCTACATATTCCTTAAATTCTTGTAAGGTGCTAAAACGTTCGTAGATAGATTTTTCTTCATCTCTGGCATTGATTGGGTTGGCAAATTTTTGTATGTCTTCTAAAGTAATGCGTGGCTGACCCAATATTACCAAGCGCTCCACAATGTTTCTGAGTTCTCTGATATTACCGCTGAAATTAAGTTTCTTAAATTCTTCCAGGGCTTGAGGCAAGAATGTTTTCTTAGGCAAGCCACCATCTTCACAAACCTCTTTCACAAATTTTTCTGCTAACAAAGGAATATCATCTCTTCTTTCATTCAACGAAGGAACATGAATTAGAATCACACTTAAACGGTGGTATAAGTCCATTCTAAAAGTGCCTTTTTCAATTTCTTTGAGTAGGTTTTTATTGGTAGCCGCAATCACACGTACATCTACATCAATGTCTTTTTCGCCACCTACACGAGTAATTTTATTTTCTTGTAAAGCTCTCAATACTTTTGCCTGAGCCGATAAGCTCATATCGCCAACCTCGTCTAAGAAAATTGTTCCTTGGTGTGCTTGCTCAAATTTGCCAATTCTTTGTTTGATGGCAGAAGTAAAAGCACCTTTTTCGTGACCAAACAATTCGCTTTCTATTAACTCAGTAGGGATGGCTGCACAATTTACTTCTATCAATGGGTTTTTGCCACGTAAACTTTTTTCGTGAACCCAACGCGCAACCAATTCTTTACCCGTACCATTTTCACCAGTTATCAATACTCTTGCATCGGTAGGTGCAACCTTGTCTATAGTGTTCATGATATTTTTAATGGCAGGAGATTCTCCAATGATATCTCTTGTTTTAGAGGCCTTTCTGCGCAATACCTTGGTTTCAATCACCAATTCCTTGCGGTCAATGGTATTCCTCAAAGTAATGAGCAGCTTATTCAAATCTGGTGGCTTCACAATAAAATCAAAAGCACCTTTTTTAGTTGCTTCAACAGCCATTTCCACATTACCATGTCCAGAAATCATTACGAAAGGCAAATCTTCGTCCATTTCTTTGGCCTTGGTTAAAACGGTCATGCCATCCATTTTGGGCATTTTTACATCGCACAAAACAGCATCATATTCCTCATTTTCAATTTTTCGTAATCCCTCTTCGCCATTAGCGGCCTCATCTACTTGATAGCTTTCATATTCAAGAATTTCTCGAAGTGTGCTGCGAATAGCTTTTTCATCATCAATAATTAATATTCTGGCCATAACTTTTTTTTAAGGAATTGTAAAAATGAGAATTTTTGTGTTGATTAAAAATATTGTTGATATTTAATTAAAATTATGGATAATATACCTTTTCAGGTACTTGTTAAAAAAACATAGATAAACAGCCTCAAGTGTATGGTTTTCAATATATAGGTGGGGCTAAGTCAATTAAACCTTTGAGGTTATTATACACAATGAAATTTATTTGTAAAACTTCACGAACATCTTAAAAACCCAAAAAAAACCAAAAAGTTAGGATGCTAATGGGCAAATGTGTATACCTTGGATATAGGTAGGGCTGATTATATTTTATTTAAACAACTCAATTGCTTCCAAAGTATTGAGCAATAAACCAACTCTGGTCATTGGGCCAACACCTCCTGGAACAGGCGTAATGAAGCTAGATTTTGGTGCTACACTTTCAAAATCTACATCGCCTTTTAATCTAAAGCCGCTTTTGGCGGTGGCATCTTCAACCCTTGTAATGCCTACATCTATAACAACTGCGCCTTCTTTTACCATATCACCTTTTAAGAAACCTGGTCTGCCTAATGCGGCAATAACAATGTCTGCTTTCTGGGTATAACTGGGAAGGTCAACCGTTTTGCTATGGCAAACGGTAACTGTGCAGTTTTTTTGCAACATCAATGCGCTCATTGGCTTGCCAACAATATCACTTCTACCAATTACCACACAGTATTTTCCTGATGTTTCTATACCGTAATGCTCTATTAATTTAATGATGCCAAATGGAGTAGCTGGTAAAAAAGTTTTGAGTCCTTTAAACATCATCCCAACATTCATAGGATGAAATCCATCTACATCTTTTTTGTAACTAATGGTTTCTGTAATGCGTTTTTCGTTGATGTGCTTGGGTAAGGGCAACTGAACTATTAAACCATCTATATTTGGGTTATTGTTTATTTTTATTACTTCGGCAATTAATTCTTCTTCAGTAGTATTGGCATCAAAACGCAAAACCGTAGAATCAAAACCAACCTCATGACAATCTTTTTCTTTGGCTGCCACATAAGTCATGCTTGCACCATCACTACCTACCAAAATTGCAGCTAAATGAGGTGCCTTTTTACCAGCAGCTCTCATGGCCTCTACTTTAGATTTTATCTCTAGTTTAATTTTTTGAGAAACTTCATTTCCGTTGAGTAGGTTCATAACAGATAGTATTTAATCTAACTTAAGCACAGCCATAAACGCAGATTGTGGAATTTCTACTGAACCTACTTGGCGCATGCGTTTCTTTCCTTCTTTCTGCTTTTCTAATAACTTACGTTTACGAGAAATATCTCCTCCATAACACTTAGCAGTTACATCTTTTCTCAATGCCTTAATGGTTTCTCTGGCAATAACCTTGGCGCCAATACTGGCTTGAATTGGGATTTCAAATTGGTGACGCGGGATTAATTCTCTTAACTTTTCACAAATGCGTTTGCCAAAATCATAAGCCCTATCTCTATGTATAATTGCCGATAAAGCATCTACGTTGTCTTTGTTTAATAAGATATCTAATTTCACCAAATCAGATTCTACATAACCAATTGGATGGTAATCAAAGGAAGCATAACCTTTTGAAATGGTTTTTAATTTATCGAAGAAATCAAAAACAACCTCCGCCAATGGCATATCAAATACCATTTCAACTCTAGTAGTGGTGAGATATTTTTGTTCTTTTAAAATGCCACGTTT
>CAMCJW010000221.1 GCA_945875195.1 Chitinophaga pinensis
AAATAGGTGGAATTGGTGGAATTATTTTTGGTATTATTATTGGAAACATAGTTACAGGTTTGGTAGGAGTGGGGTTTATTATTCCTTGGTTATGGATGTTGAGTGGAATAACGTTGTGCGTAATTGTTGGTCTGGCCAGCGGACTCTATCCAGCCATTAAGGCCAGTAAATTAGACCCTATTGAAGCATTGAGGTTTGAATAATGATGGAGCAAAATTTAAAAGAAATTTCTCAAACTTACGGACAAGCCTTGTGGATTGTTGCAGGTATCTTTTTTTTTATTGGATTGGTGCGTTTATTCTTTGTATTGAAAACAAAAAGTGAGCGCAATTGGCTTTGGAAAGCTAAGGCAGATTGGTTGGTAATTTGTATAAAGTGCTTGTTCATTCTTGGTTTAATTGCGTTTTTGGCTGATATTCCAGTTTGGTTTGTTACAGTAGCTCAGTTTAGACCAGTGGCGCCGGTTGGGGCTCATTTGGTTTTTGTTATAGTAATGTTTTATATAGCCATTCAAGAACTGATTTTAAGTTTTACCGCTTCCAATTCATTGATCAAAGGCTTTGTTAAAAAAATGATGTTTTTCTTGATTAGCGTTTTTTGCAGTGCGTCTTTTTTGTTAGCAGCTTTTATTGTTCCTGGTACCTATTTATACCCATCGGTAAATGAATGTGTAATCTTAGAATTACCCGTTAAAGGAAATTGGATGGCCATGCATGCCGGTGAAGAAAAATGGGTGAATTACCACAGTAACTATCCTCCTCAAATGTATGCAATGGACATCGTTAAGTTGAATGAGGAAGGCCATTTTTTTGTGAACAATGGTGCAGATAGCAGCGATTTTCTATCCTTTGGCGACAGTGTTTTTGCTCCTTGTAATGGCATAATTTACCAAACAGTGAATGGCTTTAAAACACAACAAATATATAAGGGAGAGGATACTATAAACCCTGCAGGCAACCAAATAGAAATTGAATTGGCCGCCAAGCAATATTTGTTTTTGGCCCACTTGCTCAAGGGTAGTTTGCAAGTTAAAACTGGCGATACTGTTGTGGCTGGGCAATTTTTGGCTTTATCAGGAAACAGTGGCAATACCACTTTCCCTCACCTTCACATGCACTTGCAAAACAAAGCTATTTTAAATGATACTAACGCGTTGGGTTTGCCATATAGGTTTAAACAAATGAACAGAAAAAGATTTGTTTTTTGGGGCTCAGAAGAAAATGCATTTTTAATTAGAAACGACAAATTCTCAAACTAAGCATGGAAGCAAAATTTCTTTGGCTCATCCTTCAAGAAATTGATAGTTTATTCCTAAGTATTGCTGTAATAAGTATCCTGTTTTTCTTTTTTTTTGTTAAGGTAAGTTTCCAAAAAAGAGCTTCGTTAAGGGCTTACGGAATCTTATTTTATGCCTTTGTTTTTTATGCAATTTCTGCCATGAGCTATGTTTTTTTGAATGCCATGGATAGCTTCTTTCGATTAACAACCGACTTATACAGTGATTTTTGGTGGTTCTTTCCTTTTGGTTTTTTAAGTGCTATCATAGGGGCATTTATTGGTTGGCTCGTTTATTTTGCTGGCTCAAAAACAGCAGGCCCATATGTATTTAAATTAATGAATTTGAGTTTACTGGTTATCGCTCCATTTTTGTTGTATTCATTGTTGGTTCAGCCCGTAATTAAAACACTGGATATGGCCCTAAAAACCATTGCGCCAATACCAGTTAAGAAAGAAATCAATGCAAAAGAGTTTCAACAATTGAGCTTTCAACCCAATGAAGTTTTTACCCCGGCCACACCAGCTCAATTATTTGATTCCTTAAAAATATGGGTTCAAAACGGCAATAATATGGTGATTGAAAATTTGGGAAATGGATTTTCTTATTCACACAAAATGCCAATTCAACCTATTGAACAATTATACATAAGTGGTATTTCAAACCACAAACAAATGGCTGTACTCTCAATTACACCAGCCATTCAAGGCGAATCGGTTTTAATGATAGTAGATTCTTTAGGTAACTTGGTTTACCAAAAGAATTATACAAATGCCGTAAATAGAATGAGTGTGAGTGAAAACGGAAAATACATTTTATTACAGCGCGAATGGAGTTCAGATAGCTTGGCATTTTCATCATGCCTCATGCTTAAATCTAATTAATCAACTATAAATGCTGCCGAAGCAATTCCATCTGCAAAAAATTTACCTTTTTTACTTAAAGTAATAATATTGTTATTATGTATGGCTTGTTCGTTTTTTAAATAGGGCGATAAATTACTCATAACCGAATCAACAAATGCCAATCCAAATTTAGCTTCAATTACCTGCAAGTCTATTCCCCACTGGGTTCTCAGTCCTGTCATGAGGTATTCATTGAACTGATTGTTTGTACTTAATATTTCTTTTTCTAGCGGCAATTCGTTTTGATCCAAAGCCTTTACATACTGTTGGTTATTGGCAATGTTCCACATTCTTATTCCAGGAAAATAACTGTGTGCAGCAGGACCAATTCCCAGGTATGGCACTCCATTCCAATAATTGGTATTGTGTATGGCATACTCTTTATTCTTGGCAAAATTTGAAACCTCATAATGCTCAAAACCTGCTGCTTCTGTTCTATAGATCAATGCATCAAATTGCTCAGAAGTTTCACCTTCTTCTGGCATAATTAGTTGTTTTTTTTCGGTTCTATTGCCAAAAACAGTTTTGGGTTCAATGGTTAAACAATAGCTAGAAATATGCGTAATATCTAGTAGGATGGCCTTTTGTAAATTGTTTTCCCATGTTGTCAAATCCATACCAGGAATCCCATAAATTAAATCGATGCTTATTTTTTCTATGCCTATGTCTTGCGCTTTTTTTACACATTTAATAGCCTCTTCTGCAGTATGTGCCCTGTTCATGAGTTTAAGATGGGCCTCTTCAAAACTCTGTATGCCCATGCTCAATCTGTTGATAGGAGCGTGTTTGAGGTAGTTTAAAAAATCATTGTTGAGGTCGTCTGGATTTGCTTCTATGGTAAATTCCTTGAGTTCAGATAGGTTGTAGTTGTCATAAATGGCAGCCATCAACAAATCCATTTCCTTGTCAGATAGTAAACTTGGGGTGCCACCTCCCCAATAAACTGTTTCTATTTTTTGTCCTTTTAATTCATCTTTCCTTAAAAATAATTCTTTCGCAATTGCCTTCACAACACTTTCTTTGTATATCAATAGCGTGCTGAAATGAAAATTGCAATAATAACAAGCCTGTTTGCAAAAAGGGATATGGATATAAATTCCTGCCATAATGTATATGCAAATTACGTTTGCAATGTTTGAGTTTCCTAAACGTTTCTTTAATAATTGAAAAAGGCATTTACCATATCTTTGTTTTGTACACTCGCATTTGTTTTGCAAGGGCAGCCATTATTTTTCATTAAATATAGGTTCGAACCAAAAAATAGTGCGTTAGAAAAGCAATTTGCAAAACCAATCAAGGCAGATTCTGCAACGCTTGAAAAACAAATTTCACAGGTACTCATTCAATGCTACTCCAATTCTTTTTTGCTAGCATCTGTTGCAGAAACAACCATGTTTGGAGATACCATGCAAGTTCTTGTTTCATTGGGCAAAGCTTATTTACTCAAGCAAATTAAACAAGGCAATATACCAACAGAATGGCTGGGCGCTTCTGGAATTAGGTTAATCAATCAAAAAAAACAGGCATTTAATGCAAGCCAAATAAATATTGGTTTGAACCAATTATTAAGCTATGCAGAAAATAATGGTTACCCATTTGCGAGTGTCCAACTTGATTCAATTGAAATTGATACAATTGGAATAACTGCTTCTATTAACTTAGTAAAAAATGAACTTATTTATTTTGATAGCCTTGATTTTGGTGGTACGGCAAAAGTAAAGAGGTCTTTTTTGCAAAATTATTCTACAATTAAACCGGGCATGGTTTACCAAGAAGATTTGCTAACAAATTTAGATGCCAGGTTAAGCGAACTGTCTTATGTGCAGGTGGTACGGCCGCTGGGTGTTTATTTCTATGGCAATAAAGCCAAGCCCTATTTATATATTAACAATAGAAATGCCTCGAGTTTTGATGGGGTAATTGGCTTTGCACCTAACAGCAATTTAAATAATAAGTTGGTGATAACTGGTGATCTCAATCTTAAATTAATGAATTTAATGGGAACCGGAAAAAACCTTGAATTGGCCTATAGGGGTTACTTAAACAATTCACAAGACCTTCAAATTAATTTTTTATGGCCTTATTTTTTAAATACAAAATTAGGAATAGACTATGCTTTTAAACTGGTTAAGTTTGATACCACTTGGCTCGAGCTTGCAAACAACATAGGCCTTCAATATAGGTTTGCAGGAAATAATTATGTAAAGTTATATTATCAATTTCAAAATATCAGTTTGTTAACTGCCGATACTCAATATGTCATTAATAACCAAAAATTACCAATTATCAATGATGTGAGAAATGATTTGTTGGGATTGGCTTTGCGCAAATCTACCTTAGATTATTTTTTCAATCCCACCAAGGGTATTTTGCTCGAAATTGAGGGTGGGGCAGGGGTAAAAAGAATTCTCAAAAATGATGCTATCAATGAAGTGGAATTAACCGGCAGCAATGGATCAAAATATAGTATTTATGATTCTATAAATCTGCAAAGTTTGCAAGTAAAAGCCATGGGCAACTTGTCTGTGTTCAATAAACTATCCGCCCATTTGGTTTTACATACACAAGTAAAAGCAGCCATTATTGAGAATGAAAATCTATTTTTGAACGAACTTTTCCGCATTGGTGGATTAAAATCACTCAAAGGTTTTGATGAACAGAGTATTTTTGCCAGTAAGTACTTAATTGGAAATGTTGAATTGAGGTATTTGTTTCAGAAAAATTCAGGCTTTTTACTTTTTTGGAATGGAGCATGGTATAGAAATGAAGTGCTCAATCCCATTGTAACGGATAGGCCATGGGGTTTGGGTGCAGGCTTAAATTTAGAAACAGGTGCTGGAATTTTCTCGCTTTATTATGCCCTAGGAAAACAAAAAGGTAATCCTTTCGAATTCCAGAGGGCAAAAATACATTTTGGATTGGTTAATTTTTTTTAGTTTAGCTTTATGAATAAAAGGATTT
>CAMCJW010000222.1 GCA_945875195.1 Chitinophaga pinensis
ATTCTATGATTGCATCGTCTGGGTTCAAACCGTGAAACTTTGTCTGCGTTTCCATAGCATACATATCTGATGGGAAGGCTGAAACTTCCATCATTATTTTGTAACGAGTAGGGGTGGGCTTGTAAAAACTTACCATCATCAAATGCAAATTGGCTGTAAGGTTGTTCATGATTACAACTTCACTTGGCAATGCACCTACTACCTTTGCCGCCTTTTCGGTTAAAAAATGGTGGTAATATAGCCAAGGATTTTTGCCATCAAAATGTCCCTCAACTCCCAATTCGGCCCAATCTTTTAACTCCTGATCAATTGCAGCTTTGGCACTCTTTGGTTGCAAACCCAATGAGTTTCCGCAGAGGTAAACCATTGGCATACCGTCTTTTTTTATTAAATGAAATTCATTTCTAAAATGAGCTAAACTGTCTTGTTTATCTAGCTGTTGGGCAAAAGCCAGGGAGTTTTCAAAATTCATGTATAATAAAATCAAAACGCAATGTTAAGCAGAATTTGCCTCAAATGGAAATAGGGTTTATTTTTGCTGCGAGAGATAATTTATTTAATAAATCAATGGCTCCTTCAAAGAAATATTTTAAAGTGGAAGATTACATAGCCGATTTGCCCCATTGGATGCAGGAGCAATTTTTTGTGGTGCGAGAAATCATCTTGCAAAGTAACCCCAATATAAAGGAAGGTATGAAATTCAATATTCCATTTTATACCCTAAATGGTTTGTTGTTTTACTTTTCTCTGTACAAAAAGAAGGAATTTGTTTTGGGTATTTGTAATGGCGCAAAGTTGCAAAATAAGCATCAAAAATTACGCGCAGATGCCAAACAAAAATACATTCGTCATTGGGTTTTACTCGAATCTTCAGAACCCGATTACGAATTACTAGCAGAATACATTGAAGAAGCCATCAACTTAAACTTCACTCAAAAAACCTTCACCCAAACCAATAAAAAATAGTTTAGTTTATATGGATTGGATTAATTTTCTCCTATTTTGTGGTACTATTTAATTATGTTACTTTTGTACATGCAACAAACTGTTCATATAATAGAATCTATTCAAAATAATAGTCAAATGCTCAAACGAGATTTTGTTTTAGATCATTTGTACCTTTATGGAAGCTTTTCTAGAAACATGCAAAATGAATTGAGTGATTTGGATTTGGCTTATGAATTGATTCCAGGCCATAAAATGACTTTGAAGCGTTTAAATAAACTTGAAAGTGTTTTACAAGAAATTACTCAAATTGGAAAAATAGAATTGGTAGGAAAGAATAACTTAAACCCAATTGTACAAAGTCATGCAGAATCAGATATATTCCAATTATTCTAATAATTTACTATTTGTTCTAAGTATATTGGAATGTATTGAAAAGCTCACAATATATAGTGAAGGTTTTGATTCTTCCGAACACTTTTTTGAATCGGATGACCAGCAAGCATATAATGCCTCATGCCATTTATTATTGGCAATAGGAGAAGAAACAAAAAAGATAGATTCAAGCCTCAAGGATGAAATTAGCTTTATTGAATGGAACCAAATTACAAGCCTTAGAAATAGAATCGACCATGATTATAGAGGCATAGACCCAGATATAGTCATTTTTCTATTCTAAAAAATGAATTGGGAATTCTAAAACTTGCATTAAATCAATTATTGAAAATAATTCAACCTGACCAAATATTGTTAGAGCAATATGTTAACACTAAATACTTTAAGCACCTAAGTTACCTTTTGTAATTACCCCAACTAAAACTAATAAAAAAAATCTCCCCTTCTCCACATCTTCCTAAATCTGCCACCACTTTTTATCCAATCCTATATAAACGCCATCAGCGCGGGTTTCAATAGGGTAGGTGTTTACATAATCTCCTTGCTGTGGCAATCCTCTGCCAGTTTTTAAATCGTATTGGTAACGATGAATTGGACAAATTACTTTGCCTTCTTCACTACATTTTCCAAGTCCTAAACGTGCACCAGCATGCGGACATTTATCATCAACCGCGTAATAGGCGTCTGCCAAGCGTGCTAAGCAAATCAATTTATTTTTTATCTCTATGGTTCGAACCGAAAATACTGCTTGAGGATCTTTGCCATGTTCTGCAAAATCATAAATTTTATAAAACTTTAGCGGCATTAATTTACTACCAACTTTTGTTTACCTAAGCCATTTTGATCCTTAATTTCTATTAAGTAAATTCCTTTGGCTAATGAGGCTATATTCAACTTAAAAGTTTTTTCAAGAATGGTATTACTATACACTTCTTCACCAAACATATTGAAAATAGAAAGCTGTTTGTTGCCCGCTGTTGCTAACTCTAAATTTATTTCATCATTTGCTGGATTAGGATAAATACCAAATGAAATTTGCCTCAATTGCTTTTCTTGAATACCACTAGGCGCAAGTCCCGTAACTTGTTTATACAAATACGAGGCAACATATTTTAGGGTTGTATCCATGTATAAAATATTGGTAGCAGTTGTGCCAGAAAAAGGAACATGATCTGCACCGTTAAAGGTATATAACCTTGTATTCATATTTTGTTTTTGCGCCATTGAATCTACACTAAATCCACCCTGAAGTATGGCCACATTGGTGCCAAAGAATTTAAAATAATTGGTTTTATACGGAACGGTTGCATCATTGGTGCCATGCATATTGCAAATGCTGATGTCTTTGTTGTTATTCATCCAGCTTACATTGCCCATAGCTCCACACAAACTCACCACGCCTTTTACTTTCCACGAATAACCAGGGTTGCCGCTGTTTCCTTCTACACCACCTATAACATTGGTATCAATTACCAAGCTTGCTACTTCATCTGGCGATTCTAAAAATGCCAATTGCAAACCCAATACACCACCAGCAGAAATACCACCAGTATAAATTTCATTGGCGTTTATTTTATAAGGGTTTCCAGTCTGAACCGATTTGTTGAGGAAACGAAGTGCCGCCCTACCGTCTTGAGCACCTCTGAATACTGCTTGTTGAAATTCTTTTTCCAAAGTATTGCCGCTTGCAATATCTACGCCTAAACGGTATTGTATTGAAACAGTTACATATCCCATCTCAGCTAATTTTTTGCATACGGTAACAATATCGGCCAATTTTCTATTGCCTTGCACAAATGAGCCCCCATGCGCTAAAACTACCAAAGGACGTTGAATTGCGGTATCGCCATAGGGGGTGAAAATATCCATATATAACTTGGTGCTATCACCTTTATAATTAAAGTTAAAGCCATATTGAATATCTGATTGAACCAAAACAGAATCAAAAGTTTTTGTTAGATACCTTTGTCCAAATGCTGCTTGCATGCTTAGCAATAAAAAACTAAAAAGGATAAATTTTTTCATCGTGGTGTTTGTGTTATTTTTCAAAAATAATAAAAAGAATAGTAAAAACAACTTAGATAACTCGGTGTAATAAATAGTCGTCGCAGATACGCTCACCCAATTTAAATTGTCTGGTATTAAAAATGTTGAAGCCAAATTTTTTATAGAATGCCAAGGCTCGCTCATTGTCCTGCCAAACGCCAAGAAACAGGTGTTCATAGCCTTTTTCTTTGGCCAAGTCTATTGCTTGTTGCATGAGCATACTTGCAACCTGCGAGCCATGTGCCTGCTTGCGCACATAAATCTTTTCCAACTCCATTGCCTTGCCATTTAAACCTGCTGCATTTGCATTTTCTATTAATTTTATATAGCCTAAAACTTGGTTCAAACCGTAAGCAACAAAATAGATGATTGAAGGATTTAATAAATTTTCTGCTACTTGCTTTAAGTTATAAGTTTTATCAATATATTCCTGCATGTCTGCCTCTGAATTATCGTTGGCAAATGTTTCATAAAATGTGTTGCCACCAATTTCTGCAAGCAATGCATGGTGTTTCCAACTGCAATGAAGTACTTGAATAGATGGAATTTCTAGCATAAGTAGAGTTTATATTTGCGAGAAATTAGTCTTGCACAAATTTTAAATGTTTGATTACGTAATTGGCTTTTTCAATTACCTCTTCCAATGTGTTTGCAAGGATACTAACATGTCCCATTTTACGCATTGGTTTGCTTTCGGCTTTTGCATATAAGTGAACAAAAACACCCTGTAATTTACTTATCAAATCTAAATTCTCTAAGCGGTATTGCCCACTAAAATCTTTTGAACCTAATAAATTTACCATGCCTGCAGCCTGCACCATTTCTGTGCTTCCCAATGGCAATCCCAAAAGAATGCGCGCCAATTGTTCGTATTGCGAAGTATAGCAAGCCTCTATGGTATGGTGACCACTATTGTGCGGCCTAGGTGCCACTTCATTCACAAAAATATTGCCTGCTTTGTCCATAAATAGTTCAACTGCAAACAAGCCAGGTCCATTTAAATGGTGAACCACTTGGCGCGCAATTTCTTCGGCTTTTTCTTCTATGATAGTTCCTACTCTGGCTGGTGATAAGAGTATTGTTACCAAATTTGCAATTGGATCAAACTCCATTTCAATAGATGGGTAAGATACAATGTTTCCTAAACTATCTCGAGCAACTATTACTGCTAATTCTTTTTCACATTCAATAAACTCCTCTAAAACACATGGTCCATCAAAGGGAATGCGTTCAGGAAAGTTGATCATTTCTTGTGTATCAAAAATTGCTACACCCTTGCCATCGTAACCACCAGTGCGCGTTTTAGCTACAAATTTTTTGGACCCCAATAGTGGGATCAACCTGTGCCATTCTTCTTTGTTGTTTACAAGAAAAAATTTGCCTGAAGGAATTTCATGCTTGGCATAAAACTCCTTTTGCAAACCTTTATCTTGTATCATTTGCAAAATTTTAGGAGAGGGAATAACTGTCTTGCCTTCTGCCTCAAGTTTTAGCAGAGCTGCCGTATTCACATGTTCAATTTCATAGGTAAGCACATCGCTAATTGCCGCCAATTCCCTAATTTTCTCCTCATCCATTAAACTTCCTAAAATGAGGTTATTTGCCAAGGCAGCGCAGGGGCAATTGGCATCTGCTTCCAAAATATTAAAATGCAAATTTAAGCGTGTGCTTTCTTCAATTAACATTCGGCCAAGTTGGCCACCACCTAATACGCCTATTCTTTTTTTCAGGAGAT
>CAMCJW010000223.1 GCA_945875195.1 Chitinophaga pinensis
ATGAAAATGTTTGAAACACTTGGATTGGTGGCACAAAAACCATTTATCAAAGTAATGCAGCCTACCACAGTTGAAGCTGAAGACTCACAATATCAAGCTTTAGGAGAAAAACCAAAATGGTCTCGCCCCGGGCATACTATTGAAAGAAACTTAGAAGCGTCAACAAAAGGAAAATAAGATTATATAACCAAGCACAATAAAAAAAGCGTCCCGATTCTAAGATAGATATCGGGACGCTTTTTAAAAGATGGTATACTAAAGAATAATTTTCCTTGAAATAGTCATTCCATTTTCCAACTTAATTTTTACAATTAATGTTTGTTGGCTAAACGAAATATTAGATGTTACAAAATTAGTATTGTTTATTTCTTTTGTAAAGAACAATTGTCTGCCTAATACGTCATATATAGTTACTTCTTGTATATTTTCAATAGAAGACTTAATCGTTAATTCGCCTTGATTACTAGCAACAATAACACTATTTTCGATATTGCCAAAATCAGGATTACCTAGAGCGGTGTTTGTATAGCGCAATACAAATCGAGCATTGAATATTCCAGCAGCCGAAGAAAAGCTGTATGGGGCTACTCTTAAATCGTGAATAATATTCAATAATTTGTCTTCTAAAAATAAAGGGGAGTCTTGATTAAAAAATCCGTCGACACCTGCAACTGCAATTTTATAAGTTCCTGCCAAAACCGCATTTATCCCTAAATTAACTTGATCATTGTTATCAAAGGGTACCATTCGGCCCTGAATAACAAATATTTCGTTATCAATAAGTGAATAAATACTGTTTTGTTCACCGATAGTTGTTATAGCATCATACAATCTGTCGCGCTCTTGTGTAGCACCTTCAACATAACCTATTAGCGATCGTACAGGAACATTATTAGCATCTACTAAATCAACCCAAATTCTTCCTTCTTCTGATTGACTGGTTCTTAAAAACTGGCTGTTATCAAACATTTTACTTCTAAAAGAATTTTTGAATGTAACAGTAGTTGCAGCTGATGTACCTTGTAATAAGTTTACAAAAAACGCTTGACCCGAGGCAACATAACCATCAAAACCAAATTGCGCTTGTAACCCCGTTCGGTTATAAATTAAATAGTCATTGGTATAATTATATTGATAATTGGCATAATAAGGACTTGTTGATGATTCTGGCGCATTAAGATGTTGCCACAAAGCAATATATCCATCGATTGTTGGGTTTGTAACAGCATTCTCTAGTAAAAATGCTTTGGCATCAAGCGCCGATGGATAGGGATTGCCTATCAAATTCCATCTATCATTTACATTTGCTGAATTTGCTATTCTAATCAAGGTTGGAGTGATTAATCCGTTATTAGGTTTGCCTCTAAATATACTTGTCAAACTCCCCCCTGTCCAACCATAAGAACTTGAAGCTCTAACAATATAACCTTTAGCCAATTCCATAGTAGAAGAAGTAGGTGAAACCCAAAAACCAAAACTACCCGCTGGATTGGGTGCAATAGGATTCCATTCGTATTTAAATCCAGGAGAAGGGCTTGAATAAAGAGTACCAATTGGTTGGTCTAAAACTGGTGAAGACCAATATACATAATCATAACCATTGACTCCATTAGCTGTTCTTTTATAAATAATATCTCCAGTATTTATTGCTGAGTCATTTTCCTGAACCAAGCTCGTATTGTTTTCAAATATTAAGCTACCATTAACGGTTACTTCATTTTTAACAGTAAGTACATTTGAATTAGTAAATGTTACCGTTTTTCCGGCATTTACTATTACTCCACAAGCCGATAAATTTGAACTTGAAATATAATCACCGTCAAAAACAGCAATTTTTGTAAGGTCGGGCTCTCCATTACTCCAACTTGTTCCATTATAAGTTGTTGAATTGCCTGTTATTACTACTGAAGAAGTAGGTGGCGACACACAACCATTTGTGCCCGTAACGGTGTAAGTATAGGTGCCACTTACTAAACCGCTAACGGTTGTAGTTGTTCCTGATCCAGTTGCTGTACTTGAAGATGTGCCGCTCTGAGTTAAAGTCCATGTGCCCGTCGGAAGATCGGATAAATTTAAACTGCCAGATGTAGCTTCACAACTTGGCATAGAAGCTGTACCAACTGTTGGTGAAGCAGGTGAGGGGTTTACAGTTAGTACAATAGCGTTAGAGGTTGCAGTTGGAACGCCGCATGAATTATTTGTTGTCATTACAACAGTTACACTATCATTAGTATTTAATGTGCTAGAAGTAAAAGTTGAATTTAAAGAACTATTTGTGCCAGTATTTGTTCCGTTTATTCTCCATTGGTAGCTAGGATTTGAGCCACCAGCAGTTGGTGTTGCCGTAAAAGTTACATTATTACCTGAACAAATGGTGGTTGATGGCGTACTAATGGCAACTCTTGGAGCACTCACATTTGTAGTGCCTGAGTAGTTTATAACTAATGGAGATGTTGTACCTGCTGTATTACTGTTATCAATATTTTGTGGAATGAATGCTGGTACTGAAACTCCTAGTAAATTTACAGTGGAACCAGCTAAAAAATCTACATTTATCTGGGGGGGGGGATTACCCACAGTATTATTTAATCTAAATCTATAGTCAATTATAATTGGAGGAAGATTACACAAGGTTAATGTGCCTCCAGAATTTACTTGTAAATAATTTCTAGAATTAGGTCCTTGAGCACCACCAGCTCCATCTTCTCTTAAGTGTGTAAAACGAATATTAAATGCAGATAGTGTACAACCGCTATTTATATTCAAAACGGGTTGAGAAGACTTTCCTCCTCCATAATCACTGTTATTTAGAGTAATTGCGTTAGTTACATTAATTGTTTTAATATTTAAATTTAATGTGTTTTGAGAAGGTCCATTTGTAGCTATAGTTACAGGAGTTCCAATATCAAGCGTGCCGCAAATAAGTGTACCCATTCCGCTAATTGATGCATTTGTACTAGTAGTTGCCGCATTCAAAAGTGTAACAGGTCCGCCAAGTGTAGTTAAAGTTACTCCTGCTGCAATATTTAATCCTGAGGGTAAAGCTGAATTATTGTTAAATGTAATTGAAGCAACACGGGTTGGTGGTGAAGCATTAACGGTAACAATATCACCTGCCCTAATTATTACGTTGTCAGTTATTGTAGGAACTCCTACTGGATTCCATGTTGATGCGGTGTTCCAATCAGTACTTCCGGTGCTGAATTTTTGACCCAAAATGTGTGAGCTGTTAAAAAAAACCAGGAACAAAAATAATAGTAATTTAATATTTGAGAAATGTTTTTTTATTTTCATAATTTTTTATAATCTATCTTTTTAAAACACTAATCTTTTATTGTTTTAAAAGAATTTTTAATAAAAACCAACTGCAAATTTAACAAAAGTTATTAACAAACAGTGTTTTGCATTTTATTTCTTATTAATTAATGTTTTTTCAACAATAAATCAACCATTTGAAAACATATTTCAATTTTTAAATAATTATAAATTTATCTAAACTTTTTTGGGGCAGTCTAATATCGGGACGCTTTTTTTAATGATGATATACTAAAGAATAATTTTCCTTGAAATAGTCATTCCATTTTCCAACTTAATTTTTACTATTAATGTTTGTTGGCTAAACGAAATATTAGATGTTACATAGTTAATATTGTTTATTTCTTTTGTAAAGAACAATTGTCTGCCTAATACGTCATATATAGTTACTTCTTGTATATTTTCAATAGAAGACTTAATAGTTAATTCACCTTGATTACTAGCAACAATAACACTATTTTCGAGATTGCCAAAATCAGGATTACCTAGAGCGGTGTTTGTATAGCGCAATACAAATCGAGCATTGAATATTCCAGCAGCCGAAGAAAAGCTGTATGGACTTTGTCTTAAATCGTAAATGATGTTTAGTTCCTTATCTTCTAGGTAAATTGGTTGCCCTTGTTCAAACAAGCCATCAACTGCGGCAATAGCAATTTTATAATCTCCCGCTGATAAAATAGTAACTCCTATAGGAACCTGGTCGTTCTGATCAAAAGGCGTTGGTCTCCCGTGTATTATTAAAGTTTCATCATCTGAAAGAGAGTAAATGTTTTTCTCATTAGCAATGTTTTTAATAGCATCATACATTCTGTCTAAACCAAGTGTTGCCTCAGCCACATATCCCACAACAGTTCGAACAGGAACATTATTAGAGTCAATTAAGTCCAACCATATTCGGTTCTTATCATCTGTTGCAGACTGCATTGTTCGGTAAAACTGACTATTATCATATGTTTTATCTCTCATACTGTTTTTAAAAGTTACGGTTTCGGTTACTGTATTTCCATCATTCATTGACACAAAAAAGCCTTGACCTGAGGCGATATATCCATTGAATATTAATGGTGATGGTCCGAGACTATTACCAAGTGAATTAAAAGTAATATAATCACTTGAGGTATAGTTAGCAGCAAATGTATTATAGAACGGACTAGTGGTAGATACTGGCGCAGTACCGTGAGTCCATATCTTGATAAATCCTTGAATATTTGTATTGAACGTTAAAAAATCTAAAGCTTTAATAGCCGATGGATAAGGATTTCCGACCAAATTCCAGTTGTCATCAAAATTAGTAACCGTAGCGCCACTTGTTCCTGTTTGACTTAATATTTGATTTCCTCCTCTGGAAATAGTTGTTGTAATGATACCATTGTTAGGCACTCCTGTAAAAACTGCAGGGATATTTGTTGCTGCCATGCCATAAGAACTTGACCCTCTGACAATATAACCTTTTCCAGGGGTCATGGCACCAGATGCTGTTTCCCAGTTTCCTGAAATTCCATTGGTTGGTGTTGTATTAATATTTGGCGCCAACGGATTCCATAAATATTTAAACCCTGGTGTGGTAATAGAATAAATGGAAGATATATCTTGTCCTGTAACTGGTGATGACCAATAAACATAATCATAACCTCTGATAGAAGATGCGGTTCTGTTGTAAATTATATTACCAGTATTTATTGCTGAGTCATTTACTTGAACTAAACTTCCATTAGTAGCAATAGTTAAATTTCCTTCATTGGAAAGATTGCTTTGAATTTCAAAATAATAACCTGAAGCAACAGTAACATTTACACC
>CAMCJW010000224.1 GCA_945875195.1 Chitinophaga pinensis
TGCATTTGCAGTATATTCAGGAGTTTCAAAGCTAACATGAACATGACTCATAGCTGCCAAATTGTATATTTCATCTGGCTGAGTTTCTTGAATTATTCTAATTAAATTGGTACTATCAGTTAAATCACCATAGTGAAGTTTAAGTCTAAGGTGTTGTTCATGCGGGTCTTGATACAGGTGATCAATCCTATCTGTATTAATTAAACTACTTCTTCTTTTAATACCATGTACAAAATACCCCTTTTCTAGCAAAAATTCTGCTAAATATGCTCCATCTTGCCCCGTAATACCGGTTATTAATGCTACTTTATCCATTACTGTTTTACTAATTTATTTTATACTTAAGATTTAGAATGAAAATCTAATTTTATAATCCTTTATTGCTGCTTTCAAAGCAGAAGATAAATCAGCATCAGGTTGATAATCTAAGATTTCTTTTGCTAATGTTATATCTGCCAAACTAAATAAAATATCACCTTTTCTATTGGGTCCATAATTTGCTTCTACAGTTGCACCAGCAAGATTCTTGATCATGGTCCACAAATTATTTAAATCGGTTGTTTGACCACATGCCACGTTAATTGCGTGATGAAAATTGCCCTCCATCAATTTTAGCACACCGGTAGCATTTAATTGAACAACATTTGAAACAGGTGTAAAATCTCGTGTAATAGATCCATCACCATTGATTAAAGGCGAAGAATTGGTTAATGCTGCTTTAATAAACAATGGAATTACAGCAGCATAAGGTCCTTCTGGATCTTGTTTGGGTCCAAAAACATTAAAATACCGAAAGCCGATAATTTGCATATCATAGTTTTTGGCATACGCCTCTGCATATAATTCATTGGTCATTTTAGTTGCGGCATATGGCGATAGCACTTTTCCTACTCTTTTTTCTACTTTTGGCGACTCATTTAAATCACCGTAAACAGAAGAGGAAGATGCGTAAACAACTCTTTTTACATTGTTTACTTTTGCAGCTTCCAATAGGTTTAAAAAACCATTTACATTCACATCATGAGAAGTAATTGGGTCTTTAATACTTCTTGGAACTGAACCCAATGCCGCTTGGTGACTAATAGCATCAATTCCAGTAGCAGCTTTGATACAAATTTCCTTATCGCGTATATCTCCTTCTAAAAATTCGAACTTAGAATTATCCATGAATTCATGAATGTTTCTTAAATGGCCAGTTGCCAAATTATCAAGAACCCTAACCAAACCAACTTTAGGATTGTTTAATAAGGATTCAACTAGGTTTGAACCTATAAATCCTGCTCCCCCTGTTACTAATATTTTCATTAATATTTTATCAATTAAAGTCTAGAATCAGCCATGCCTTTAGGGAGTAGGCCTTTAACATCAAATATTACTCCATTTTCGATGACCAATGATTTGATAGCTAAATTTTTGAATTCGTTGTGTGAAACAGCCAGAATTACTGCTTCGAATTTTCCTTCTGGCAAAGTATTTACAACATTGCATCCGTATTCATGCGAAACTTCTGCAGGATTTGCCCAAGGATCAAAAATTACGGGCGTGATGTTGTAAGTAACCAATTCATTTATAATATCAATCACTTTGGTATTCCTTACATCTGGGCAATTCTCTTTAAAAGTGAATCCAAGAACCAGGCATCTGGCATTTCTAACCTGAACTTCCTTTTTCACCATCAACTTCACAACTTCTTCGGCAACATAAGCACCCATTCCATCGTTAAGGCGGCGACCTGCTAAAATAATTTCTGGGTGATAGCCAACTTCTTGCGCCTTTTGAGCCAAATAATATGGATCAACACCAATACAATGACCCCCAACTAGGCCTGGCTTGAATTTTAAAAAATTCCATTTAGTACCTGCTGCCTCTAAAACATCGTTAGTATCTATTCCAAGTTTATTGAAGATTTTAGATAATTCATTGACAAACGCAATATTGATATCACGTTGGGAGTTTTCAATTACCTTGGCTGCCTCAGCTACTTTTATGGATGATGCTTTAAATGTACCAGCAACAATAACTGATTTATATAATTGGTCAACTTTTTCTGCAATTTCAGGAGTTGAACCTGATGTAACTTTTAATATTTTAGTAACGGTATGCTCCTTATCCCCTGGATTGATTCTTTCAGGAGAATAACCGGCAAAAAAATCAACATTAAATTTTAAACCAGAATTTTTCTCTAAAACAGGGATACACTCATCTTCCGTTACTCCAGGGTAAACAGTTGATTCGTAAACTACTATATCGCCCTTTTTCAATACTTTTGCTACTGTTTCACTTGCTTTATACAAAGGAGTTAAATCTGGGCGATTGTGCTTGTCTGTGGGCGTTGGAACCGTTACAATAAAATAGTTACAATCTCTTATCGCCTCCAAATTGGTGGTACAAAATAAGCCATTTTCTTTTAGTTCATGACAAATAACTGAACTTAACAATTCATCCGAAACCTCTAGGGTAAAATCATGGCCACCCATTAATTGATTTACGCGTGATTGATTAATATCAAAACCAACCACAGGATATTTTTCGGCGAATGCAACCGCTAAGGGAAATCCCACATAACCTAGACCGATGATGGCAATTTTATTTTGCGTCATAATGTTTGATTTTTTTATTCAACACAAAGTGCGCTGAGGCAGCACTAAGATTACTATGTATAAAAATTTGTTGTGTACTTTGTGTTATTCTTCGTGCCGATTTCATTAAAAAACTACTTCTCCCAAAGCAGCAAATCATTCCCTGAAATAATCTTCCTCTCTTTCATTGCAAATTCAGCTTCATCAAAAACAACGAAACGAATTTTCTTTTGGATAAACTTCTCTGCTTTGCTGATAAGTTCGCTAAAATATTCCCTATTCACTTTCCCAACTAAGATGAGATCTATAATTTCAGATTCGTTACCCTCTGCAAGAGCGCCAGTCAGGTATACTTTTGCTAAATCCCCCACATTATTTAATACCCTTTTCATCAATTCATCAATACCAGTTATCTTCATTAATATTGATTGGATATCTGGAAACAATGGGTGTTTGCTATTCGATTGAAAGTATTTTTTATTCCCTTTCGTAAAGCTCAACAATAACCCAGCCTCCTCTAATTTATTCAATTCAACTCTTATTGCATTGGTATTATCACCTAAGTCACTTTCCAAATTTCGCAAATAATCCATTCTACTCGCGTTCAAAAAGAACTTAAGTAAAAGTTTAATACGTGTTTTAGATGTTATTAGCGCGTCGAGCATATAGAAGAATCTAGCATCAGGAATCTAGATTTTAGAAAAGAAATTTATTAATTAGAGTAAGGTATACCTGCAATTTGTCTTAATTATTTGCCAACTAAGGATGTCGTTTATTCAAATGTTTTGTCTAAAATCTAGACTTTGGATTCTAGACTCTTTGCATAGCTTCGCATGGTGAGTCCCATAATTATGGTCCAAAATTAGCTATACCTCAACAATGAGTAAAAAAAGTACTCAATAATAAGACTCATTTATTAAATTTACAAGTAAAAAATCTTAATAAATTGTAACTGATAGCTTTCAAATGTGTTATGATATGGAAATGTAATGACTTCACAATCAAAATCAACATTTAAATTCTTAAAATTACCTACCTATCAACCGATTCCAAAATGGCTTCTTCTCTATGTCTGTATCCCCATAGTTACCATAACCATAACCATAACCATAACCATAGCCATAGCCTGAACCGTAACCTCCACCATAGCTATATGATTGCCCATAACCATAACCATTAGCTCCATAACCATATCCATAAACTGAAGCAAAATTTACATCGTTAAAAATGAGTCCAAAACTTTTATCCTTCTCTGTTGCATACAGTTCATTGATTAAGCCTAGCGAATTATTCTGACTAATATTTTGTCTTACTACGTATAAAACAATATCTGCAAATTTCATAATATCCATTCCATCTGCAACCATACCTATTGGAGGTGTATCCAATATAATAAAATCATATTCCAATTTATAATGTTCTATTAATTGATGGAAGGCAGCATTCATAATTAATTCAGAGGGATTTGGTGGCGTTGGCCCAGCTGTAATAATATCTAAATTGGCCATCCCCGAATGTTGAATAATTTCTTCCTTTGTAGCCTTGCCAATTAAATAATTGGTCAAGCCAAAACTATTATCCAATTTGAAATCTTGAAAGATTTTTGGTTTCCGCAAATCAACTCCAATTAACAAAGTTTTATAACCAGCTACTGACAAAACAGAACTCAAATTCATACTAACAAATGTCTTGCCTTCACCAGATAAAATGGATGTTACCATTATTATTTTCCTGTCTTTTTTTCCACCCAAATAAGAAATATTACTTCTCAAATTTCTAAATGCTTCAGAAATTTGTGATTTTGGATGATTGGCAATAACCAATGATGTAAGTTTAGTATTGTGCACAATACTGCCCACCAATGGTATTTTAGTCAATTGCTGTAATTGAGCGTGATTTTCGATTTTATTATTAAAAAAATCAAGGGTTAAAATAATAATAAATGGTATAACAATTCCAATTACTAGGCTAATCAAATAATTATTAATCTCAATTGGATAAGTCTTTGTCATAACCATAGCCGGATCTAAAACTTTGTTATCTGAATTAATTCCCGCTCCTGCAATACCTGCCTCTGCTCTTTTTTCTAATAAGTAAGTATATAATTTATCGCTCAATTGATATCTTCTATTTATACTCAATAATTTTTGCTCATTCGCTGGTAGCTTGGCAATTTCAACTTCAGCTAAAGCTATTCTCTTGTTCAAATCAACAAGCATAACATTAGAATTTTTTTGAATACTGTGTATATTTTCTATTAGGGTATTTTGTAAATTGATTAAATTTTGTTCAGTTTCTCTTAAAATGGGATTATCTTTTTGGTAACTCATTTCCAAAGTTTTCTTTTTAGCATACAACTCCACCATTTTTTGCAATACTGTTATCAAAACAGGATCGTTCACACCCATAAGACTTGGAGCAATTAGCTGATCTAATGGATTTGCATTCCTAATATATTCTTCTAAATAAGAATAATATTTATTGCGTAAATTTTGTTCTGCTTTCTGCCTTTCTAAATCTACCTCATTGTC
>CAMCJW010000225.1 GCA_945875195.1 Chitinophaga pinensis
AACATCATCCAATGCTGACTGCCAATATGGTTCGATACCATGTCCATCATCAATTTCATGCCACGCTTGTGCAATTCATCACCTAATTTTTTATAGGTTTGGTTCGAACCAAAACGTGGATCTGTTAAATAATGATCGGTTAAAGCATAACCATGATAACTATAAGCATACTGGTCGTTGACCAATGTTGGATTAAGCCAAAGGGTGCTAACACCCAAGTCTTGAAAATAATCTAGGTGATTGATAACTCCTTGCAAATCGCCACCATGTCGGCTACCAAAAGAATCTCTGTAGCAAGTTGTTTCTTTCATGGTTTTGATTACATCATTTTTGGGATCGCCATTGCTGAACCTATCTGGAAAAACGAGGTAAACAAAATCGGAAGCTTCCATTTGATGCGGCAATTTTTGCAAGGTTTGCAAAGCATAAGTGATGGTTTTTGTTTTACCTTCAAATACAAAATCTAACAAAAACTCATTGCCATGAAAATTTTGCAAATCAATATAAACCATTAAATAGTTTGGGTTAGTTAATTTTTGAATATCCTTTATAGCTAAACCCTGTGTTTTCATTTTCACCTCATAAACCGCTACATTGCTGCCATAAACGCACAATTGCAAATCTCGTGTTTCTAAATTATGCCACCAAAACTGCGGATCAATGCGTTTTATTTCTGGCTTTTGAGCGGAGGCTAAAAAATTGATTAAAAAGATAACTGAAAATATAAATAACCTAAATAATTCTCTCATTTTTATAAAGTATGATTACAATTCGGAATTTAATTAAAAAAACAAAGGGTGCAATGAGGAATCACTATTTATAAAATGCCAAATACTCTTTTGACAATTCCACATAAGCAAGCGCATTGAGTTTTACTTTTTCTATGTGGGCTTCACTGAGTTGTTTTACTACTTTGGCGGGTGAGCCCATTACAATGGAGTAATCTGGAATTTGCATACCTTCTGTTACCAAGGCATTGGCTCCTATGATGCAGAAATTGCCAATTTTTGCGCCGTTTAATATGGTGGCGTGCATGCCTACTAAAACATTGTTTTGCATTTGTGCTCCATGAACAATAGCCCCATGCCCTATAATACAATCTTCGCCAATGATTACTGGGTAACCTGGATCTACATGAATAACTGCATTCTCTTGTATGTTGCTTCTATTGCCAATGGTAATTTCATCGGCATCGCCGCGCAATACGGCGCCAAACCAAACAGAACATTGGTTGCCAAGCTTTACTCTTCCAAACACCCTTGCCGTATCTGCAATCCAAACTGATTCTCCTTTTTGAATAGGTGTATTTAAAATCTCTTTCATATTTTGCATAATGGCAAATCGAGTGGTTCTATTTTTCATGTGCATCAAAATTAAAGCTATTTTTTTGGGTTTGAATAGGTAAATTGCAACACAAAATAACAATTATGAAAAAAACAATTATACTAACCGCACTTGCTGCGAGTTTATTTACCGCAAGGGTTGAAGCACAATCTATTCCGTTTCCGCAACCTAGTCCTACTAGCACTGTTTCACAAAACTTTGCTACCAGCAAAATTGAAATTAGCTACTCTCGCCCTTCTGCCAAAGGCAGAAAAATATTTGGCGATGTAGTTCCTTATGGCAAATTTTGGAGAACAGGTGCAAACTCTGCCACCACTGTATTGTTTGGTGAAGATGTGAAAGTGAATGGTATTGATGTAAAAGCTGGCAAATATGGCTTGATTACCTTCCCTGGAGAAACTGAGTGGACAGTAGTTTTAACCAAAGATTTAACTGTTACTAGTGCTGATGCTTACAAGCAAGAAAATGATGTAGCTCGCTTTACCGTAATGGTTGAAAAGAACTTAAATTATGTAGAGACTTTTACCATTGACCCAGCAAACATGCGCAACGATGCTTGCGATTTGATGTTGAAATGGGAGCAAGTAATTGTTCGCATAAAGGTAATGAGCTTTTATGATGAGCGCTTAAGCAAGCAAATTACAGATTTAATGTCAAAAGATACTCGTCCATATTCAGGTGCCGCGAATTATTATTATGAGAATAATAAAGATTTGAACCAAGCATTAATATGGATCAATAAATCTTTGGAAGCAAACCCAAAAGCTTATTGGAATTGGCTGTTAAAAGCTAAAATCCAAAAAGGATTGAAAGACTATGCTGGTGCAATGGAAACCTCAAATAAATCAATGGAATTGGCTAAAGCAGATAATGATGATGCTTACGTAAAAAACAACGAAAAACTACAAGCAGAAATCAAAGCTTTGCCTGATTATGTTCCTGCAAAAACCAAGAAGAAATAAATAATTGAAACAATAATTATCAAAACAAAAAAAAGAGGCAGAAGCCTCTTTTTTTTGTTTATTTGAATTACTAAAAATTAAATAAACTCATACCCAATATCCTTGCGGTAATATTTATTTTCAAATTGTATGATAGCCGCATTGCGTTTGCTAATTTCAAGTGCTTCTGCAATATTGTTGCCAAAGGAGGTTACGGCCAATACCCTGCCACCATTGCTTATTAGCTCCCCTTGCTCATTTCTTTTGGTGCCTGCATGAAACAATATAGAATCTTTCACTCCATCTAATTGAGTCATTACTTTTCCTTTTTCATAAGCCTCGGGGTAACCTTGCGAAACCAACATAATGGTTGTTGCAGTTCTTGGATCAACCCGTAAATTGATGGTATTTAAATTGCCATGAGCGGTGGCTAACATTAGTTCTACTAAATCGTTTTGAATGCGTGGCAAAACTACTTCTGTTTCTGGATCACCCATGCGGCAATTGTATTCTATAACAAAAGGCTCTTCATTCACATTCATTAAGCCAATAAAAATAAAGCCCACATAATGAATGCCATCTTTTTGTAGTCCGTTGATGGTTGGAATAATAATCCGCTCTTCTACTTTCTTTATATAAGCTTCATTGGCAAACGGCAGCGGACTAATGGCTCCCATGCCGCCTGTATTGAGTCCTGCATCGCCTTCTCCAATTCTTTTGTAATCTTTTGCTGAAGGTAATATTTGGTAGTTTTTTCCATCGGTAAGCACAAACACAGAAAGCTCAATGCCCTTCAAAAATTCTTCAACAACTACTTTTGCACTGGCTGAACCAAACTTCTTTTCGGCAATCATTAATTGCAATTCAGCTACAGCCTCTTCTCTGGTTTCACAAATTAAAACACCTTTGCCAGCCGCCAAACCATCGGCCTTTAAAACTATTGGTAAACTATGGTTTTGTAAATAGGCAATGCCCTCACTTAAATTATCTTGTGTAAATGTTTTATAGGCTGCAGTGGGTACGCCATGCTTTTGCATAAATATTTTGCTCCAGTCTTTGCTACCTTCCATTTGGGCACCCATTTTATCTGGACCAACAAATGCGATGTTTTTAAGTAATGGATCTGCTTCAAAAAAGTTGCGCATGCCGCTAACCAAAGGGTCTTCTGGACCAACAATCAGAAGCTCAATATTGTTGCTGACACAAAACTGCCCAACAGTTGGAAAATCTAATGGATTGATATCAACGTTTATTCCTAAGTCTGCTGTTCCGGCATTGCCAGGCATAATAAACAATTGCTTACACAATGTACTTTTGGCGAGTTGCATAGAAAAAGCGTGCTCCCTTCCTCCAGAACCTATTAGCAGAATATTAATCATAGGGCAAATATAAAACTATCTGAGTGAACTCATGCTCTTGTGTATACTTGAAAAGTATGGGCATAAGGGTTTTTCTCATCTGCCAATTGAGGCTCAGAACTTTCCAATTTCCATTCATTTTCTGGCAAGGGCACCATAAAACTATCGGCTTCAAAAGTGTGGTGAATTCTTGTTAAATATATTTTGTGGCAAAATTGTAACGATTGTTTATAAACACTGTCGCCACCAATAACAAACAAATGGGTTAAGCCTTGTTCCACGGCATATTCAATTGCCGATTCAATATCTGAAAAAACTTCGCAACCATCGATGAAGGCAATTTTTCTGGAAACAATAAGGTTAATTCTGTTAGGCAATGGTTTGCCAATTGAATCGTAGGTTTTTCTGCCCATGAGCACAGCGTAACCAGTGGTAATTCTTTTGAAAAATTTTAAATCGTTTGGCAAATAACAAAGCAATTCATTGTTTTTTCCAATGCCATTTTTTTCGTCGGCAGCAACTACAAATGCTATTTCAATCATATATCAATTTAAATAAAGAAGGCCCCACATTGCTGCGGGGCCTTACTGTTATACTAAGTTCATTTTAATTCTTTTTCCTATCTCGTCTATATCTGCTTTGAACTTCTTGTCGGTTTCCATTAAGTCGTTCACCGTTTGGCAAGCATGAATAACCGTAGAATGGTCTCTACCGCCAAAGTGCATTCCAATGGTTTTTAGCGAAGACTTAGTTAAGTCTTTTGCATAAAACATAGAGATTTGACGAGCTTGTACTATTTCACGTTTACGTGTTTTAGATTTAACTTGTTCAACAGGGATAGTAAAATAATCACAAACCAATTTTTGTATGTATTCAATAGAAATTTCGCGGGTATTGTTTTTCACAAAATTCTTCAAGATTTGTTTTGCTAAATCTATGTTTACTTCTTTTCGGTTCAAACTGGCCTGAGCCAATAAACTTACCAGTGCACCTTGCAATTCGCGGATATTGGTATTGATATTATGGCTCACATACTCTACCACCTCGCGGCTAAGGGTAATACCATCATTGTACATCATGTATTCAAGTATTGCTTGGCGGGTTTCAAAATCTGGGGTTTGCAAATCTGCAGATAAGCCCCATTTAAACCTACTCAACAAGCGCTCATCCATTCCTTTTAAATCTTTAGGCGCACGGTCACTGGTTAAAATGATTTGCTTACCTTGTTGGTGTAGGTGGTTAAAAATAGTAAAGAATATTTCTTGTGTTTTTTGTTTGTTTTCCAAAAACTGAACATCATCTACTATTAATACATCAATTTGTTGGTAGTAATTAATAAAATCTTGGTTAGAATTATT
>CAMCJW010000226.1 GCA_945875195.1 Chitinophaga pinensis
GTATTTACCGCTCCAAAAAAACGATTTTTCGCCCATTTTAATTTGCAGGCCATCTGTATTAACACCATGTTTATTAAGGTGTTGAATAAACTCATTTGGAAAATCTTCGCCTACAACAGCCACTAAATTCGAGCTTTTTGTGAAGTAAGAAGAAGCCAATGCAATGTAAGAAGCGGCACCACCAACAATTTTGTCGGTTTTTCCAAAGGGAGTTTCAATGGCGTCAAATGCCACACTACCAACTACTAATAAACTCATAGATATTTTTTTTAAAAATTTATGCTGCAAATATTGCGATTTTAAAAATGAATTCCTATCATTGCATCCCCGAAAGGGAAAATTCCTTCTTAGCTCAGCTGGTTAGAGCACATGACTGTTAATCATGGGGTCCCTGGTTCGAGCCCAGGAGAGGGAGCCAGAATGGGAAGGAGGTCAAATTTGACCTCCTTTTCTTTTTTACATCCTTGTAAAACCTTACTGGCATTGAGTAAAACTTCTATCGGTTTTTGAAAATAAATAGCTGCAACTTTGTTTTCATCGAAATGGATTTTTTCAGAAAAGATGCAGCTAAGAATCTTTCTTTTCGTCTTCCCGTCACTGTTCTGATAAAACACTTAAAGGTACTCCAACATTGGTACATGGTGGCTGATGTAATCTTTGTAGGGTGTTGTTTCTTCATCGAGTATTGACAAATCTCTTTCTAATCTAAACAATTCTGAGTCGATTGGATTTTTCAACTCTCGGTACTCTTCGATGGTCAATTTCCCGTCTCTTAGGAGCTCTTGAACGTTGTTCCTTTGCTCAATTTTCTTCTCAATGGTTGTCTTGGTTTTAACAATGTTTCTTTTCCTTTCTACATCTTCATTTTCAAATAATCTCTCCAAGATTGAACGATAGGCTTTAAATACGTTTGCTGAGAACTGGATTTTTTTTAATTCGTCTTCAACAACTTGATGCACCCAGTCTAACGGGTATCGTTTACATCTGTCGTTCTTTACACTACAATTATAGTAATGTCAGATACCATAACGACCTTTACATTTCCCTGCTGTGAGAGATAGATTGTGTTTGACACACTATAGATGACCTTTCAAAGGATATAAATCCGATTTGTCGTCATGAAATTGGAGTAAGCCAAACCATTTGTAAGAAAATTATTTTTTTTCTTGTTTTCTATTTTTATTTTTTTATATTTGAATAAGAATTTAGCCTATTCACATATATTTTTTACAGTCTCACGTATATTTATTTTAGGTTATGATTTGCCTTTTGTAATTATTCTAACAGAATTCTTGCAACCTTTTTATTTTTTTATTTGCGAATTAATGGTTTTAGCTGCCTTAAAAACAATAAATAACAAAAAGTATGAAAACAAAAAAACAAACAAACCTTGCAATTTTATTTGCATTAATTTCTCTATTAGTAATTACTTGTAAAAGCGAAAAAACTAAAGAGCCTAATCCTTCAACCCAACCTTTCTCAGCAACCTTTAGGGTCCAGAGTCTTGATTTTTTAAACACTGTTTCTAACCCAAAATGGATGTCCAATTTGGATAGTTACGGAGGTATTTATCGTAAGTATTCGATGAAAGATTCCTTTTATTCATCATTTGTTGAAATAAATGGGAATGAGATGGCAGAATTTATTCGTAGCCTCACAACCTATGATGTTGATGCGAGATTTGTCGTTATTTATTTGAATGAGAATCCCTCAAAGGTAGAGGGATTTTCAACTGAAAATATCAATGCAATTTCGTTTTACACACCTGAAGGCAATGGCAATTTCTATCATCAATTATATGTTAAATCTGGAAAAGGCTATGCAATGCGTCCTGATTATTCATTTGTTTCAAACTTGGCAGCATCAAATCATATGACTTTTCTGCTTCATAAAGTTTTACCAAAGTCATTAAAGTCTAATTCTTACATTTGTATAAATAATAAAGATGCAGCTTTCATCCCAAAAAATAGTAATGATGGTTTCTTTATGAAGGAAGCGTTATTCTATTCTAAATGGGCTAAACAATATAGGAAAGGTGATAATCAAACTTTTGCTCCTCCTACAGGTGGAGATGGAGGAACTGGTGCTGAAGGATGTGGAGAACAAGATGGATGTAAATTTGGACTTTCTTTTAAAACATGTACCCTGTATCCTAATTCAAACGTATATCAGTGCTGGAGCTCAGGTGACCCAAGTTGTTGTGCTGTTAAATCATTTACCCTATGTTCTGAAAGTGGAAATTATAATCAACAGAATTTGATAAATGCATTTGATGTTACTTTACATCATCAATTTAGGGATCAAATTTTGGAAAATTCTTACGTGGGTCAAAAATACGGTTATTATTTTTATGCTGCAACAAACACTATATCTGAAAATGCAACTCTAAGTTTTGCAGGACATGTTTTCAATGTTTTGCCTCAAATGAATTCCGTTATTAATAAAATGTTAAATCCAACTGGATCTGAGAATCAAGTATTGGTGGACAGTACCTTTGCCGCTGGTCTTCAGATTATTATTGATGATATGAGAGAAATGAGTGAGGATGAAGGTTTTCAGGAAATGCTTGATGATTTAGAAAACGACCTTGAATATTTTACTGGAATGGTTTTATCCGATGTACTTGAAGTGCTTGAAGATTAGAGATTTTTTTTATTGTCGTGGCGGTCAACCGCCCGACAATAATTTAGATATTAATACCTTGGACTTGGTATCTAATGGTAGTATAAAATGGTTTAATTCTAATTTGATTTGTTTGGTAATTTTGTTTACTTTTTGTGGTGTCATAATTCACGAAAGTGGACATTATTTAATAGCAAAAATTTTGGGTTATAATCCAATATTCAGATATGATTCAGTTTTAGTTTTGCATGACACTAAATTTATTCAGGCTGAATTGCCAACTGCCACAGATGAATTTAGAAGAACAGTTAAATTTGATTATTTCCTAATCATTTTGTTTGGACCTATAGCTAACATTTTGTTAGGTTCAATTGGTACCCTTTTTCTTTTTGTCAATAAGACTAAAATTAGAAAAGGAGTAATTAGTCCGTTCATTACAATTTTTGGATTAATAAGTTTGTATTGGCTAAGACAACCTATTGTGTTAGTCATAAACCTTTTTCAAGTATATTTTTTAGGAAATTTACTTCCAAATTCTGATGAAGTTTTTATTTCTGTTTCTTTAGAATATGCACCATTAGCTATAAGCTTTATTTTAGGATTATTAGGTCTCTTATTCGTTCTATTTTCATTGACTTTCTTTCCAATTATATCTAGAATATATTTAATAATAAATGTAATAATTGGAGGAATTATTGGATTAATTTTATGGTTTAAATTTGTTGGACCTATTTTGCTTTCATAGTTGAACAAATTAAACCGATCTTCGCCAATTCATCCCAGAATTGGTTCGAGAATAGACCAGCTTGGGGAGCAAGTCAAAAGCCATCTGCGGATGGCTTTTTTTGTGGAATTAATTTGGGCGAGAAGTTTATCCCGCATTAGATTTTGTTCGAGGAACGAGAAACAAATTCTAATGCGGGGAGCCCAGGAGAGGGAGCGGAGGCAGGAGAGAGTTGGAGTGTGAGTGTGAGTGAGATCTGCATGGGAATTATAAAAGGCCGCTGTCGCGGCTTTTTTTTTGTTCCTACTTTTTGGATTTCACTTGATAATGAAATTTTCATTTGCATACTAGTTTGGCACCATTTATGATTTGAACCGATACCAAAGTTCAATGTTAACCTTCCCCCACAAACATTCATGCAAGAATTTTGTTGTTCAAACAAAACAATAAAATGAGAAAGCTAATCTTAATACCTGGTCTACTTTTTTTGATGACACATGTAAACAAGGTTATTGCCCAAAACATCCCCATGACTTTCCATAATGGCTCGTTGAGTTCTATTTATCTAAGTATTCCTGGCGTAATGAACCCAAGCTTGAATCCGATGTCGGATAGCGGAGTTAGTTTAGATGTAGGTCAAAATGTATATTTTTTTCCAAATGGAAAAAGAGGGAAGAAAGAATTGCTTTTTACAGTAAATACCAATTGGAAAAAAGACACCATCCTTCAAATTGATGAAATTGTTAAAATACGTGAGAAAGAATTAAGCAAAAAATAGAAGCTATACATTCAAATAAATGTTTCATTTTTTTAACAGCTTATCTTTATAATTCTCCTTAAACCTTTTTCACAAACTCACTTTTCAATGCCATGGCGCCGAAGCCTGGTACTTTGCAATCTATATTGTGATCGCCTTCAACTATTCTAATATTGGTTACTTTGGTGCCTACTTTAATAGCTTTTGAAAATCCTTTTACAGGCAAATCTTTTACTATACTTACCGAATCTCCATCTTGTAGCAAGTTGCCATGCGCATCTTTAACAACTAAGCCGCTGGAGGCAGCAGCCGCGGCATCCTCTCCATCAGCTTCTGCTGGGTTCCATTCATGTGCACATTCCGGACAAACCATTAAATGGTCCATTGGGTAAGTGTATTCGCATTTGCAAATTGGGCAAGGTATTATTTTATCGGTCATCTTGCCGCAAAAGTACAGGTTTTACGGGGATTTTCCGCATTCTAAATATTCATTTGTCTTTCAGGTTTGATTGGTTTGTAATTGAATTTAAGTTTTATTTGTTTTCTAATAGAAAACATTTAGCTTTATACTGTGTTCAATATAATTACCAGAAAAACACTGCTACAATACGCTAAGAATTATTCACAAGCTGCAAATGCCTTGTTTGAGTGGTATCATGAAATGGTTAATGCTGATTTTAAGAATTTCAATAGTTTGAAATCTGTTTATGGAACTATAAGCTTAGTTGGTGATGATAGAGTAGTTTTTAATATAATGGGAAATAAATATAGACTAATAGTTCGGATTGTTTTTGATTACAAAGCCATTCAAATTAAGTGGTTTGGAACATACAAAGAATATGATAAAATTGATGCTTTAACTATTCAAAATA
>CAMCJW010000227.1 GCA_945875195.1 Chitinophaga pinensis
ATTGGTCATTGGTCTTTTGTCGTTGGTCTTTGGTTCAAATGTTAATATCTAATTACTAACTACCAAAGACTAACTACTAAAGACTAAAGACTTGCTACCAAAGACTAATTATTTGTAACTTCTCTGAGCAATTTTAATGTTTTCGTAAATAAGTTCCTCTTTGTGTAACTCCCAATTGTTTCCAGCAAAGTATTCCCAAGCTGCAACATATTTATAATCCTCATCATTTCTTAGAGCTTCACCTTCTTCTGTTTGGTGTTCCTCACGGAAATGTCCACCACAGCTTTCTTCACGAGACAAAGCATCTTTACACATTAATTCGCCTAACTCCAAGAAATCAGCTACTCTGCCGGCTTTTTCTAATTCAGAGTTCATTTCATTTGCAGCACCAGGAATGCGAACTGAACTCCAAAATTCTGCTCTTAATTGTTGAACATCACTAATGGCTTTTTTCAATCCTTCAGCATTTCTGGCCATTCCGCATTGGTTCCAAATAATTAAACCTAAACGTTTATGGAAATAATCAACCGTTTTGGTTCCTTTAATTCCCATTAATTCATCAATGGTAGCTTTTACTTTATTTTCTGCTTCTTCAAAAGCTGGATGATCTGTAGGAATAGCTTTTGTCATGATTTCTTTGCTCAAATAAGCTCCTATGGTATAAGGAATCACAAAATATCCATCGGCTAAACCTTGCATCAACGCAGATGCTCCCAATCTATTTGCACCGTGGTCTGAGAAATTGGCTTCACCCAAAGCATACAATCCTGGAATATTTGTCATTAGGTTATAATCAACCCATAAACCACCCATTGTATAATGAACAGCGGGGTAAATCATCATAGGTTGCTCATAAGGATTTACGCCAGTAATTTGCTGGTACATATCAAATAAGTTGCCATATTTTTCTTTAACCACAGCTTTACCCATCTCTACAACTTGCGTATCAGTAGGGTTGTGCATGTTTTTCTTGGTTGCCTCCATTTTACCATAACGTATGGTATTAAAAGCAAAATCTAAATATACTGCTTCCCCAGTTTTATTTACGCCAAAGCCAGCATCACATCTTTCCTTAGCTGCTCTACTGGCCACATCTCTTGGCACTAAATTACCAAAAGCAGGGTATCTTCTTTCTAAATAGTAATCTCTGTCTTCTTCTTTAATATCATTCGGTTTGATCCTATTTTCGCGCAAGGCCAAGGCATCTTCCTTCTTCATAGGAACCCATATTCTTCCATCATTACGCAGTGATTCACTCATCAAAGTTAGTTTTGATTGGTGATCACCCGAAACAGGAATACAAGTTGGGTGAATTTGAGTAAAGCAAGGGTTGGCAAACATGGCACCTTTTTTATGCGCTTTCCAAGCCGCAGTTACGTTTGATCCCATGGCATTGGTAGATAAATAAAACACATTGCCATAACCACCAGTACACAATAATACCGCATGTCCGAAATGACGTTCTAATTTACCTGTGGTTAAATCACGTGCAATAATGCCACGGCAAACACCGTCAATATTCACCACATCTAACATTTCGTGGCGGGCATACATTTTTACGTTACCCATTCCAACCTGGCGCTGTAAGCCACTGTAGGCTCCTAATAATAATTGCTGACCAGTTTGTCCGGCTGCGTAAAAGGTACGTTGCACTTGCGTTCCACCAAATGAACGGTTAGATAGTAAGCCACCATATTCACGAGCGAAAGGAACTCCAGCAGCCACACACTGATCAATGATGTTCGAACTCACAGAGGCCAAACGGTATACATTGGCTTCACGTGAACGATAATCTCCTCCTTTAATGGTATCGTAAAATAAACGATAGGTAGAGTCACCATCATTTTGGTAATTTTTAGCTGCATTGATGCCACCTTGAGCTGCAATACTGTGTGCCCTACGAGCAGAATCTTGAAAACAAAATACCTTAACTTTATATCCTAACTCCGACAATGAAGCCGCAGCAGACGCACCTGCAAGTCCAGATCCTATAATGAGGATTTCTAAGCTACGTTTGTTCGAAGGATTTACCAATGGAACGGAAGATTGATACTTGGTCCATTTTTGTTCTAAATTTCCCTCAGGAATTTTTGAATCTAATTTCGATGTCATATCTGTTGATTTGAAATGATTATTTAAAGAAGAAATATAAGGGCATGGCAGCAAAACCTGCAGGAATAAAAACTGAGAAGAACCATATGCCTATAAATTTAATCAATCCATTGTATTTGCTGTGATTGATACCCAACGATTGAAAAGCACTTTGAAAACCATGGTACAAGTGAAATGCCACTGCAAACATGCACAAAACATACAAGGCAACCAACCACCACTCTTTAAATTCTGTGGCAACTTCTTTGTACAAATCTTTTACCACAACTACTCTGTACTGACCAGTTTCATTAGAGGTCATGCCTTCTTCAATTTTATTGAATTGCGTGTATTCCGCACTCATAGGTTCAGCCTTAACCTCGCCTGTTGCCATATTGGTGAAATAAGAAGTATAGCCTACTTCATGCCCAAATTTATATTCAAACCAAAAATTCTTCATGTGAACTACAATGAATACCAAGATAATTGTTCCCAAAATTCCCATGCTGCGGCTAGTCCAATGGCTATTTGCAGCACCATTTTGCACAGCATATTTAACCGGACGAGCTTTGTTGTTTTTGTAAACCAACGAAATACCTTTAAATGCATGGTACAAAATACTTGCATACAATAAATAAGAAACCACCTTAATTAACGGAAAGGTAGTCATGAATACCGCATAGGTATTAAAAGCCAAGCCAAAATCATTTTTGAATAATTGCAAGTTCCCAATCATGTGTATAACCAAGAAGCTGCATAAAAATAATCCAGTAAGGGCCATAATAAACTTTTGGCCTATGGAAGATGAAAACATTTTAGTAACCCAATTCATTCTTATTGTTTTTTAATTTGTGGCAAATTTATAGTTCTCTTTAGTTTGTTGTTGGCAAAAATGTAACATTTATGCACATTTCATCGTATTTATACTAGGTCTAAATAAGATATACTTTCATTGTTTACAATTAACATCCCAACTTTAAATTTTGTTTACTTCAGGCACCCAAGTGTAAGAATTTTACAAAACAAGCAGAAATATTTTTCAATAAGATAATTGATGTTAAACTAATGTGCTGAAAAATAATTATTTATACTGTTTTACATTGGGTTCAAACCCTAAAATAAAACTTTTTACTTTATTTGTACTATTGATCAAAATTTAGATTATGAATAAAATTAAAATTGTTTTTGCTCTTTTATGCTTGGTATTTGCATTGAACACTAAAGCTCAATCAACACCAGCAGGCGAAGCCATTATTGGTGTGTGGGAATCAGGTAGTGGAAAGGCTCGTATCAATATTATTAAATCTGGTAATTTCTTTTATGGTCGAATTGTATGGCTCAAAGAACCAAACGACCCTTTAACAGGAAAACCAAAATTGGATAAGAATAACCCTGAGGAAGCCAAAAGAAGCACACCTTTGCTAGGTTACCGCATGCTAAGTGGCTTCGAATTCAAAGGAGATAATCTTTGGGAAGATGGTACTATTTACGATCCAGAAAGTGGCAGTACTTATAATTGTAAAATTAATTTAGAGAACAACAACACCATGAATATCCGAGGATTTATAGGTATAGCTGCTTTTGGCAGAACGGATGTTTGGAAGCGCTTAGAAACTAAAAAGAAATAATACCAGCATTTGTTTTTTATGGACTAACTAAGTTGATGCCAATTTGGAAATAAATTGGATTGGTTAATGTGTTTTCCATGTAGTAAGGTTTGTCTGAACCAATCAATCTTAAAATATCGCCTTGGTCTATATTGAAGTTATAATTTATTCTATAGCCAACTTGAGCGCTCACCCAAATAAAATCTGTAATGGCCTTTTCAAAGGTAATTCGAGGTCTGATTTCAGATCTGCGTAATTCCAAATCGTTGTAGGCAGCATTATAATTTGCGCCACTGGTGCGATTTAACATGGTATAGCTATTTCCTTCCAATTCATAGCCAAAAAATAACAAAGTTCTTGGGTTAAAGGTTCTTCTAACTGCAAATCTAGATGGAAAAACGGCTTCAATTCCCCATTTACGGTTTTGAAAAGTATGATTGAATAAAATGAGTGGCAAGTATCCTTTGGCCCCTGGTCTGTAACTATGTGAAAATCCGATGGCAAACATAGAGTAATCATTGCGTTTCCAGCCGTAAAACCCAGCAGCAGTAATTTTAGGTTTTACTAAGTACTCTCCAATTCTATCATCACTTAAATTATAATCTCCATTGGCATCGGCTGAACCAAAAAATAAAATGAAGTTCTTTTCATTTAAGGGTTTAAAGATGGTTGTATTTAATCCCATGGTGGTTAAACCTCTATCATCTAAGTTTCCTCCAACATAATTATTTACAGTGTATTTTTCATGTTTATAGCCATTTCTCCAATAGGTACCTCCCAGGTTTATAAGCCATTTGGTATTTGATACAATTGGAACATTGGCCACTAATCTTAATCCACCCGAAGAACTATATTTAGCTTTTCCTTCTTTTACAAAGTTATCCTTTGCATAAGGATCTGTGTTTGAAAAATCATGAGGCCCTTGCAAATCGTAAGCTACAGTTATTAATTTGTTCGGACTTAAGCCCAATACCTTAGAGGTGCAATAACGTTTGGCTCCATCTGCCATGCCCATATCTGCAAATTGGCTAAAATCAATTTGCTCTTCTTGTATGGAATCTTTTTGGGCCTTAACCTCTTTAAAACAGTAAATAATGGAGATGAATAGTATGATTTTTTTCATTGTATGGATCTGGTGTTTATTTTTTTAATCAAAATTAATCTTATTGTACAATTATAACTTTCTTCAACAAATTTTTAATTGATTTATTTAAATTAAGTTTAAAAGCTTTGTATTTTCGACCCAAAATAAACCTATCGCTTTGTATT
>CAMCJW010000228.1 GCA_945875195.1 Chitinophaga pinensis
TTTGCGACTTCAATATTGCTCTTTAATACAGCTGAAAGCATGGCTACACCTTGCTCGGAAAATGCGTAAGGATTCAAGGAGCTGTGTTTAAGACTATTAAACCGGTCGCAATTTGCGACCAGTTCTTTTTTTTCGGCATCACTCAACTGAAAACGAAAAGTTTCTGGAAATCGTCCTATATTTCTTTTTACTTGTTCATTAAGTCTTTTTACTTCAACCTTATATAACTCAGCCAAATCACGATCTATCATGACTTGAAATCCACGAATTGAAAAAATGCGATTCTCAATTATTGGGGTCTTTTCAATTGTATTGTTTATTTCTTGCAAGGCTTAAATTATTATTGATTAACTTGAAGTTGCAAAATAGTGAAGTCAAAAATTAATCCTTTTAAATCCTGCTTAAATTGAGATATTTTATCCAGTAAACTGGATTTTTGGAAGTAGAAATACATACCTTTCTTTCCTATTAAAAGCGAACCTATAACCATTAGAAAAAAGGTGTTTAATCGACGATGACATGGGTAATCAATATTTTATTGTATCACCATCTTTTGGATATAGAATTGTGTTCCTTTACTTAGGTTCAAGAAATAGATACCAGGTTGCCAAGTATAGGAATTGATTTCTGTAGAGTTAGTTCCTTTGGTGTCAAGAATTAATTTGCCTTTAATATCGTAAACCTTAAGGATAAACTCACCTTCTAAATCTACTTTAAATGATTGCGAGGCAGGGTTTGGATAAATGCGTATTAAATTCTTCAAATCTTGCTCTTCAATTGAAGCGGGAGCGCCAAATTCGAACCAACGTACCACCGACCAATTACTTGTGACATTCCCATTTCTTCCTCTAACTCGCCAATAGTAACGGGCACGAGCTACGCCCCCACTAAACTGACTTGCAGTACCTAAGGCATTTCCACTTGCCAAAATATTCGTGAAGTCGGCATCATTACCTATTTGAACATCATAACTAGTTGCATTGCTACTATTTGCCCAACCCACTATTACAGGGCCAACTGGTATGTTTATAGTTGCATTTGCAGGTGAAAGTAATTGTGGAATTCCAACAACTGGAGCATTTAGTGTGCTAAACCAATTTACTTGCGACCAATTGCTGGTATCTTTGGTATGAAAGGCTCTCGCACGCCAGTAATACTTTGTACTATATTGGCAACTAACGTTTGCACTAGGTGAAGTATTTGCTGCCAAAGTAGTAATGGTTGCGCCCACAAAATTTGAATCTGGACTTAATTGATATTGATACCTTAACTCACTTACACTTCCTTGAACGCCCCATGTTAAGGTTTGGTTCAGGGCAAGATTAGTTGAGGCATTTGCAGGAGTGCTAAGCCATACTTGTTGGGTTGTAGTAAAATTAAATGGCGTTGACCAATTACTGGTATCTACAACATTTATACAACGTGCACGCCAGAAATATTTGCTTTCAAAATCTAAATCGGGATTAAAATTTAACCCCACATAGGCGGGCGTAAAATCATCTGGTACATGCGCATCAGTGCCAGTTAAATATTTAGGTGAATTAAAATTTAGCGTTGTATCTAATTCCCATTGAATGAGGCTTGAACCCGCAATGCCAGTTGCTAATCCATTTGTGGAAGGTCCGGTGCCAATAAAATTATTTTGCGGAAAATAGTTTGTTGGGGCTAATGCTGTGGTAAAAGTTGAGGTAGTAGCCTCGGCAGTATCATTACCCATGATGGCATATACACGCCAAACATACTTTTGGGCATAAAGCAATGTAGTATCTAGGTAATGATAAAACGAACCATCATATTTAAAACTATCAACCATTTGAATAAAATGCGAGCTGCGCACAGAAGTAAATACCGAACCTGTGTCAATTTCCATTACATGTGAGGTTCCCCAAGTTTGCTTTCTAAAATTAAACCTTGGTCGGACCGCAACTTTTGTAGAATTAAAGCTGGGTGAACCTAAATTTAATTGTCCGGTATAGGTTTTAAAATGAGATGTTAACCACGCTGCGGTATCCAAATCATGTAAATAACGCATCTTAAAATGATACCATTTGTTTAACTTAAATTGTCCTTTATAAGGGTAGCTTGAAACTGAAGTAAGGGTATCTTTTAACACAATTGTTTCAGCAGAATCAGCAAATAAAATAAATTGAATTTTTGTGCCTTTTAATTGCCGACCAGCTAAATTTGTTGTTAATCCAAAAACAGTAGAACCATTGGTTGGCCCTGTAATATTGCCATTGGCATATACTTGAATGGCTTGAGTAATTGACCATTGTGAAGCACGACCTTTATATAAAGCTCGGATTCTATAAAAATAATATTTACCAAAAAACAAATTGCTAAAGCTATCTTGAATAATTCCTGGAGCTAAAATTTTGGTTTGTAATCTGCTTGTATTGAAAGCTTGACTAGAATCTAATTGCAATTCAATTGAAGATATACCTGCATTGGTCCAGTTAGGAAATATTTTTGGATCAACCATAAACAAAGTTGTGCTGGCATTTAAAATTGGAGCTTGATGAAAGGTGTATTTGAAGGTGGGAGACCAAGTAATGGTATCTCCTAAATTGTTATAGGAACGGGCGCGCCAATAAACGGCTTGACCAAAATTAAAAAGTACAGAATCATCAAAATAGCTAATGCTTTTAAAAATAATTTTCTTTTTTGAAGAACTCAAATTTGCAGCAGTATCCAATTCAAATTGATAGGTAATTACAGGCAAAGAACTGGTAGCTGAGGCAAAAAAATTTACAATAGCCCCAGTTGAATTGTTGGCTGGTTGTAATAAAGCTGTAGTGCCGTTTATTGCAGAAAAACTATAATTACCAGACCAAGCAGAAGTATCGCCAGGAGCATAAGCTCTGGCACGCCAATAGTAGGTTCTGTTTAATCGCAAGGTAGGCGAATACATATAGGAATAGGTATTTGTATCGCGTTTGTGGTTTATGCTATTAAAAGTAGGTACAGTATCAATGTCGAACTGATATCCTTTGGCACCAGCAACAGAAGCACAACTCAAAAATGCATCAAACCTTGCAAAGGATGCCCCATTGCTTGGAGATTGCAAAGCAGGAGCCGTTAAAGAATAGCCTTGTAAAGAGAGCACTATGAAAAGGGAGAAGAAAAACTTTCTCATGCAATTATATTTTTGGTGAAAGGTAAGTAAATACTGTTTGAAAGCCATTTTATTGCCTTAAATTATTCTTAATTCTCATCGATGAACTATTTTAAAACCACACACAACAAATTTCCTTTTTAATGGAAATCTGTGCATCTTTGGCACAAACAATTAATAATTTATATGATAATTACAAGCACCCCTACCGTTGAAGGAAGACAAATTACCGAGTACAAAGGAATTGTTTCGGGAGAAGTTATTTTAGGAGCCAATTTATTTAAAGATTTCTTTGCTGGAATTAGAGATATAATTGGAGGCAGAGCAAATGGATATGAAAGAGTATTACGGGAAGCTAAAGAGAAAGCCTTTGAAGAATTAGAAATTGAGGCCAGACTTAGAGGAGCTGATGCCATTGTTGGAGTAGATTTGGATTATGAAACCCTAGGTCAAAGAGGAAGCATGTTAATGGTTTCTGTGAGTGGTACAGCTGTAAAATTAAGTTTATAAAAACTTTATGGAAAATTACTTGAGTAGTATTGCGGAGCGCTTTACGCGCTATGTACAAATAGACACCACGGCTGATCCAAACTCTGACACGCAGCCGTCTTCTATGAAGCAAAAAGACTTGGGCAACTTATTGGTTCAGGAATTATTGGCTTTAGGAATTACAGATGCAGAGCTGGATGAGCATGGATATGTGTATGCAACTATACCAGCAACAACAGATAAAAAACTACCTACCATTTGCTTTTGCTCTCATGTTGATACGACACCAGATTGCAGTGGAACCAATGTAAAACCCATTTTGCATAAAAATTGGCAAGGAGCAGATATTGTTTTGCCAGATGATGAATCCATTGTAATTTCAACTAAAAATCATCCCTACTTGCTTCAAAGAATTGGCGACGATATTATAACGGCTTCTGGTTTGACCCTATTGGGCGCTGATGACAAGGCAGGTGTTGCCATTATTATGGAGCTTGCCAAATATTTGATGGAAAATCCAAGTATTGAGCATGGAAAAGTGCGCATTTTATTTACACCTGATGAGGAAATTGGCAGAGGTGTTGCCAAGGTTGATATGGCAAAATTAGGAGCAGACTTTGGCTATACCTTAGATGGCGGAGATCGCGGCCATCTTGAGGGTGAGTCGTTCTCAGCAGATGCTTGTACTGTTGTATTTCAAGGCATTAGTGCCCACCCTGGTTATGCTAAAAATAAGATGGTAAATGCCCAAAAAGTGGCCGCCTATTTCTTAACTTTATTGCCTTCAGATACTTGGTGTCCGGAGCAAACCGAAGGTTATGAAGGTTTTGTGCATCCTGTGCACATGGAGGGCGGATTAGAAGAGGCCAAAGTTCAGTTTATTGTGCGTGATTTTGAGACTGCTAAGCTTGCCGAATATGAAGCTCGTTTAGGCCAATTGGCAGAAGAGGCAATTGCTAAATTCCCAGGTGCTACTTATAGCCTATCGGTTCAGGAACAATACCGCAATATGCGTGAAATATTGGATCAGCAACCCCACGTAATGGCCATAGCAAAAGAGGCATATATTCAAAGCGGTTTGAACCCAGAGATAAAGAATATAAGAGGTGGAACGGATGGTTCACGCCTATCATTTATGGGCTTACCTTGTCCGAATATTTTTACAGGAGAAATGGGAATTCATAGCAAGCAAGAATATGTGAGTGTGCAGGATATGGAGAAAGCGGTTGAGGTTTGCGTAAATATTCTTAAAGTGAAAAGTGAAGAGGTAAGAATTAAGAGTGAAGAAACAAAATTCATAACTCTTAATTCTTAACTCTTAATTCTTAACTCTTAATTCTTAACTCTTAATTCTTA
>CAMCJW010000229.1 GCA_945875195.1 Chitinophaga pinensis
GGCCTGTGCATTAACTTGGTTTACACTGAGTGCGAATAAAAAAAAGGCTCCTATAAATGACCTAAATTTTAAATGGTATTTATTTTTCATAAATGGTTTGATTTTTACAATTGAAGTGCAAATTTAATCTTAAAGCGAGATTAATTTGAATTTAATTTCCTCTTTTGATTGCTAAGGTAATTATCAAAGACAAGCATAATTACAGTATAGTTGCAAGTTGCTCAACAATAATGAAGGTTGAGATGTTTTTTTGAAAAAAATCAAATATTTTGGGGTATAATTGTTAAACAATTACCCATTACCAAGAGTTTAATTAACAATAAATTAAGAATAGCCATGTACATTTTAAGCATTATTTTAGTCTTCGGATTACTCATTTTATTCACAGGCCTCCAAACTGTGCAGCAAGGCACCGTTGCAGTAATCACCATTTTTGGCAAATACAAACGCATTATGCAACCCGGTTTGAACCTAAAAATCCCTTTTATAGAGCAAGTTTATAAGAAGATTTCTATTCAAAATCGTTCGGTTGAATTGGAGTTTCAGGCAGTAACCATTGATCAAGCCAATGTGTATTTTAAATCCATGTTGTTGTTTAGTGTTATGGATCAACAAGATGAAACCATTCAACGAGTAGCGTTTAAATTTTTTAGCGAAAAGGATTTAATGCAAGCTTTAATTCGCACCATTGAAGGCAGTATCAGGGCGTTTGTGGCCTCCAAAAAACAAGCAGAAGTTTTGGCTTCACGCAAAGAGATTGTTGATTTTGTGAAAGACCAAATTGACCATACCCTTTCAACTTGGGGTTATCATTTACAAGACTTACAAATCAATGATATCACTTTCGATCAGGCAATTATTGAAAGCATGAGTAAAGTGGTTGCCTCAAACAATTTAAAAGCAGCAGCTGAGAATGAAGGTCAGGCGTTATTAATTACCAAAACCAAAGCAGCTGAGGCAGAAGGAAATGCCATTAAAATATCTGCAGAAGCAGAAAAACAAGCGGCTTTATTACGTGGTGAGGGTGTGGCGCTTTTCCGCCAAGCTGTAGCCAAGGGTATGTCTAATGCTGCGGAGGAAATGAAGCAAGCCAACTTAGATACCAATGTAATCTTGTTTAGCATGTGGACAGAAGCCGTTAAGAACTTTGCGGAATACGGAAAAGGCAATGTAATTTTCTTGGATGGTAGTCCAGATGGCATGCAAAACACCATGCGCCAAATTCAGGCCATGATGATTAAAAAAGAGCAAGACCCTAAGGGTTAAAAGTTTTCGGTTTGAACCAAAAAAGTGGAAGCGTAAAAAGGGCAATCTATTAATTGTACTTTATTATGAGTGAAAAATTACCTAGGAGAAATTTCCTTACTAAACTATCTATAGGGATAGGCGCAATCTTATCTGCACCTATTGATGGCGTATCAGAAAGCATTAAAAAAAGTTATCAAAAAACGATGGAGAAGAACATTCCAATTATAAGTGTGAAGCCAATGGGTTTTCAATGGGAAACGGCTGATCCATTTTTATTCTGTGTTCACCACGAAGACCAGTTTCCGAGAGGCAATGATGCCATGGGAATTGACAAATCGGCTATGGCGGGCAGAAGCATGGGCGATGATTTTATCATCAAAGATGGATTTAGGATGTACCATGGAAAAGTGGTTCCTGGGTTTCCTGGTCACCCACATAGAGGTTTTGAAACCATTACAGTGGTTCGCAAGGGCTTGGTAGACCATGCAGATTCATTGGGTGCAGCAGGCAGATATGGCAATGGAGATGTGCAATGGATGACTGCTGGAAAAGGGGTTCAGCATTCAGAAATGTTTCCATTATTGAATAAGGACAAGGAAAACCCCTTGGAATTATTTCAGATATGGTTGAATTTGCCGGCTAAAAGTAAAATGGTGGCGCCCCATTTTAAAATGTTGTGGGGTGAGGATATTCCTAAGATAGTGCACAAAGATTCGGCGGGAAGAAAAACCATTGTAGAAGTGATGGCAGGCAATTTTGGCAAGCACAAAGCCATAGGCGCGCCGCCAGATTCTTGGGCATCTGATCCAAAGCATGAGGTTGCGGTGTGGAATATTTTGATGGCGGAAGGTGCAGAAATAAAAATTCCTGCAGCAAGTAAAGGTATCAACAGAACTCTTTATTTTTATGAAGGGGAAACGTTGAGTATTTCAGGAGAAAAAATTACCAGATACCAAGCAGTTTCGGTTCAGCCCGATATAGAATTAACGTTAAAAGGAGGCAAAGGAGAAAGCAGTATTTTGGTATTACAAGGCAAGCCTATAGGTGAGCATGTTATACAATACGGACCCTTTGTAATGAATACCAAGGAAGAAATTAACCAGGCGTTTGAGGATTACCATAGAACGCAATTTGGCGGTTGGCCTTGGAGTAAATACGATCAAGTGCACCCAAGGAGCAAAGGCCGTTTTGCCAAGCATGCAGATGGGAGAGAAGAGGTAAAGGGAGCTTAAGGAACTCAATTCATTTTTTTCGTTTCGGCTTGAACCGACATTAACCTAAGGTAATCATATAAATAAAAAAACGGCCTGCAAATTTCTTTGCAGGCCGTTTTTATTTAGTTTAGATTAACTTAGTCTCTAACAATTTTTACAGATTTAGCTCTATTTGAAGTGAAGTTCAAGATATAGATTCCTTTATCTAAGTTTTGAGGAACTGTAATTTGGTGAAGCATTTCTTCATTGTTTAAAGTTTGGCTCATTACTAATCTTCCGCTAAGGTCTCTCAATTCTACAACTTCGTTTTCGGTTGATTTGTAATCAATTACAAAGTTGCTGTTGAATGGATTAGGAAATACTTTAACATCAGAAACTTCTACTTCTTCTAATTGATTGTTTATAGTAACGGTGTTTGAATATTCAAAACTGCCATCTATATCAACCATTTTTAATCTGTAGAATACAACTAGCTCATTGTTCATAAATGCACCTTTATCATTGAAGTTATAGGTTGCCATTTTATTGCTATTGCCATTAGACTTAACCATTCCAATTGGACTGAAATTATTTGCATCATAAGAACGCTCCACTTCAAAATGGCTGCTGTTTCTTTCCATAGCAGTAGCCCAATTTAATGAAGCAGCAACATCAACTTTAACTCCAGTAAATTTAACTAATTCTACAGGAAGCGGGTTAATATTGTCAGCCGCAGTAAAGATGGCAGGTAGGTCAGATAAAGTTACCATACTAGTTAAAGTAAAGTTATTTGAATCTAATTCACTATTGGTACCTGCTAAAGGCAACCATGCATTTGCTGGTGCTTTCATAGCCAATCTATAATCAGCAACTGTTGGTAAGGTACCCATCCAAATTGGCTTGTATTTTAATGAATAGCTATATGTATAGCTTCCAGTTGGAGCTTCAGCACTAACATAGAAGTAAGGGAATGCGGTAGCAGTACCAATTAATAATGGTTTAACACCACTATATACTCTCATAGCCATAGATGTTGGTGCAGTAGCAAAAGCATCGTAGGTTATTTTTGCAATGGTATCACCACCAAATAGGAACGATTGAGTTCCACCAGCAGTTGGAGTTGTTGGAACCGCAGTTGCAGTTGGCGGTACAGATGTTGGTGTAAATTCAAATGCACCCACATCAGAAACACCATCAGCCATATTAGCTACACGTGGGTTGCCGTTGATATCATTAGGTACAGTAGCAATGTATTCTGCTCTACCATTTAAGCTCCAAGAGTTAGGACTAGTAGGGTCTGGCGCTAAGTTGGTAAATGAGGTAAAACCAGGGTTATAACTCCACGAATTCTTATCCTGGTTAGAATAAGCTTTCCAACCTGCCATAGTAGTTTGCGAAGTAACACCTGAAACTAATGCAGAACCAGCAGTAAAGTAGTTATTATAATTGGCATCTAAGTTGGTAGGTGCAGCAGCTAAATAAATTGCAGTTCCTGTTCCTCTATTATGAAATACATTGTTTTTGAGTCTAAAACTAATGGCACTAGTATTATAAATGTAGGCACATTGAGAGGTTGATGGGAAACTGAAAGAGTTATTTAAATAATCTATGTATTGACTAAAGTAACCTAAATAAACAGTTGGTGCAGTAACAGATGCTGTTCCTGTAATTACATTGTTAGCTACTAAACCTCTTTTACCTGGACTATTATATGAATAGTAACCTAAATACATGGTAGCATTATTGGTTAAGTTCCAAATATTATTGGTAATAGTTAAAGTATCTGGATACATGAAGTAATTAATATTACTTGTATAAATAGAACTAGGATTTACAATATTTTTGTTAAAAACCAAACCACTACTATAGTATGTATAAATAGAATATGCATAACAATTGTTAAGGGTATTTCCATCCATTACAAAGTTTCTAAATTTACCATCATAGGTGTTTCCGATACCGAACAAATAAACACCATAATAAGACCCTGTCATTAGGTTGTTTTTCAACACAAATCCATCAAAAGTTCTTCCAATTCCATTGCCATAAATCATGTATGAATTATTTGCAGAAACATAAGGTTCCATAATTATTTTACAATCAATGATTGAGTCGTTGCTGATTAGACCAGTTACCACAATACCATTTTGCGTGCTATTTACAGCATTACTTCTGAAGGTAATTTTTCTAAAAATAGTATTTGCAGTACTTTCAAAACGAGCAATATAACCATCTGTAGTTGGAGGGGCAATAATTACTGAGTCAGCGTTATTTGCCAATGATTTGAAAGTAATAGTATTGGTTAAACTAGTGCCCACTGCTACGGGAACAATAAAGCTCTCAGCATAGGTTGCAGTGCGTACATTGAATGTAACCGGGCCAGAAATTCCCCTAGATTGGATTGCATTC
>CAMCJW010000230.1 GCA_945875195.1 Chitinophaga pinensis
AATGCACGTTATTTTTTGGATAAAAAATATCCAGTTCATATTTATCATTAGCTGCATTGTTTTTGGGAATGCTCACCGCATAAAATGTGTTTCGGGCCGAGGTGAAAAAACCAGAGTCTTTAGGGAAAGTATCAACTCTATCGCATTTATAAACCAGGTTTTTGGTAATATTGGTGATTTTTACATTCAATGAATCAAAATACAATGAATCGGCATATTGAGCGCCCTGAGAGGTGCTTGTTGAGCTTGCATTTTGGTAAAGTTTCTGGATTCGGATATATTGAATTGGGTCGTTTTGATCCAAAAAGCCATAGACAATGGCAATATCTTTATAGGGTGCATTGATGTCGATGTCGTTTTTACAGCCCATGGTGAGGCTTAACAAAATGATTACTAAGAGGTTTTTCATATTTATTGTTTGCAAAGTAAGCTTATTTTTCGCAGCTGTCAAAAATACTTAGTCAATAGAATTTGAATTTAGGTTTTATGGCTACCTTTGAAATTCAATTTTTTGTTATGAGCATTCACAAAGAAGTAAAAAAGGTAACCACACATACCTTGATAGAAATGAAATTGCGTGGGGAGAAAATAAGCATGTTAACTGCTTATGATTACAGCATGGCAAAAATATTTGACGCAGCCAAAGTAGATGTTTTGCTTGTTGGCGATTCTGCTTCTAATGTAATGCACGGTCATGAAACCACACTTCCAATAACCTTAGACGAGATGATTTCTCATGCTGCCTCAGTTATCAAGGCTGTTCAACGTTCTTTGGTGGTTGTAGATTTGCCTTTTGGCTCCTACCAAGGTAATTCAAAAGAGGCGCTCAATTCTTCTATTAGAATAATGAAGGAGGCGGAGGCTCATGCTGTAAAATTGGAGGGTGGGGAAGAAGTAGTTGAATCGATAAGAAGAATACTAACCGCTGGTATACCTGTGATGGGACATTTGGGATTAACTCCTCAAAGCATTTATAAATTTGGCACCTATGAGGTTAGGGCTAAGGAGGAAGAGGAAGCTCAAAAACTCTTGAAAGATGCAGCCTTGTTAGAAGATGCAGGATGTTTTGCCATTGTATTAGAAAAAATTCCTTCTAAATTAGCCAAGCAGGTTGCTGAAATGGTTAAAATTCCAATCATTGGAATTGGCGCTGGGCCAGATGTAGATGGTCAGGTTTTAGTGAGCCACGACATGCTTGGGATTAACAAAGATTTTTCACCTAAATTTTTACGTAGGTATTTAAACCTATATGATGAAATTCAAGGTGCCGTTGAGAGGTATGTAGCCGATGTAAAATCAGTTGATTTTCCGAATGAAAAAGAGCAGTATTAATTAGCTTTTTCAGATTTTACAATGCTTAATCAAACCTAATGGTAAAAATATTATTTGAAGACAATCATTTAATTGCTGCATTTAAAAAGTCGGGTCAAACCGTACAGCCTGAGCCCAATAAACCCTTATCTCTAGAGGAAGAGGTGAAGGCATATATCAAAGAAAAATACCAAAAAGAAGGCGCAGTATTTTTAGGGGTTATACACCGTTTGGATATGCCAGTGAGCGGGGTTGTTTTGTTTGCCAGAACCAGCAAAGCTTTGGCTCGAATGAATGAACTTTTTCATGATAGGTTGGTTGGCAAATTTTATGAGGCCTGGGTTGAAAATACACCTCCAAACACTGAAGGGCTATTAACTCATTATCTCAAGCGAGATGAAAATAAAAACTTTACCAAAGCTTTTGTATCGGAAGTGAAGCAAGCAGATAAAGCCCAACTCAAATACAAACTACTAAAAAAATCTGCCAATAAAACGCTGCTCAGCATTGAACTATTAACAGGCAGAAAGCACCAAATTCGTGCACAATTATCTGCCATGGGTTGCCCAATTGTGGGCGATTTAAAATATGGTGCATCTAGGCCATTTTCTGACGGCATGATTGCGCTTCAATCTTGTAAATTAACCTTCAATCATCCAGTAAAAAATGAAGCGGTTGTTATTGCATCTGAGGGTATAAATTACTTATTTTAAAGGCATTAAGAAAATATTATGATATAAAAATGAGGTGAAAATGGCGTTAAACTGGGTTAAAAAAAGAGCCAATCAACTCATGGTCAATGGACTTTTTAAAAAATAGGCTTTAACCTATTTTTTAAAGTTTTTAAATTGAAATTAAAATCATTTAGCCTTATTTTTTTGCAATAACTTTTAGTTTAGGTTAGCGACAAAATAGACCTATTTATGCCTAAATATTTGAAAATTTCTTTGTTCTTGATTTTGATTTTATTGTTTTTTTATGGTGGCTTTTTTTATGCAAATAGAGTAAATGCGAATAGGGTAAAACAGGCGGCTAAAATTTCGGAAGCAAGTGGAAGTAATTTTAATTTGTTGAACCCAATATTACCTTTTGTAAATGATATTGGATTAGATTACCATGAACTAAAATCATTTAAACCGCAAATTGAGGCATACATTAAGAATAAAAAAAGTGAAAATCCCGATCTTCATATTTCCTTTTATTTTAGAGACCTTTGCGGTGGATTGTGGTCTGGTGTGAATGAAAATGAGTTTTTTAGCCCTGCAAGTTTATTCAAACTGCCAGTAATGATTGCCTTACTAAAAAAGGCAGAAAAGGATCCAGAAGCTTTGAAAATAGGCATTAAATACAAAGCGAAAGATTATGAAAATATTGAAGAGGAAAGTGGCTTTAAGAAGGAGGAAGGAAAGTTTTATACCACCGATGATTTATTAACCCAAATGATTTGTTATTCCGATAATACTGCAAGCCTTATTTTGCTTAGTTTTTTGGGGGATAGTAGCATTTTAAAGGTTATCTCTGATTTAAATATGAATGTTGGCTCTCAATATGATAATAACACCAATTTTGTTTCTGTAAAAGCCTATGCCGGAATATTTAGGGTATTATTTAATGCTTCCTATTTAAATAAACAAATGTCGGAAAAGGCCCTTAGGTTGCTTTGTCAATCACAATACAGTAAAGGAATTCGAAGTGCTGTTCCTCAAGAAATTAAGGTAGCACATAAATATGGTAAACGAGATATTGTTGGCGAGAATGGTAAAATTAATTCAGTGCAGTTGCATCATTTTGGAATTGTTTACCATGCCAAAAAACCATACATTATTGGCGTTATGACAAGAGGGGGCAGCATAGCGCTTAAAGAAAAAATAATTCATGATATTGCCGAGATTGCCTACAATGAGGTTGACAAACAATGCAGTAAAAATCATGATAACCAAGTTTTTAAGGAGTAAACCCTTGTTTATTTTACCTGCAACACCCTATTTTCATTTGTTTAAAAGAGTTTCTGTTAATGTTAATTTATACGCTTAAATTTGCAAACTTATTTGTGAATTTAAACAATAAAAATATTTAACTATGAACGGTTTTTTTAAAGTTCCTACGCCGGTTAATGAGCCGGTTTTAAATTATGCACCAGGTAGTTCAGAGCGCAAAGCCTTAAAAGATGCTTTGCAAGATGGAAGAAGCATGCAACTAGATATACCTATGTATATTGGTGGTGAAGAAGTGAGAAGTGGAAACACAATGGATATTCGTCCTCCACATGATCACCAGCATTTACTTGGAAAATTCCATGTGAGTGATGCCAGCCATGTTACCGCTGCCATCAATGCTGCCTTAGCTGCTAAACCTAAATGGGAAGCACTTAATTGGGAACAAAGAGCTGCCATATTTTTAAAAGCTGCCGATTTAATTGCTGGTCCGTACCGTGCAAAATTAAATGCCGCTACCATGTTGGGTCAAAGCAAAAATGCCTACCAAGCAGAAATTGATAGTGCCTGCGAATTCATTGATTTTCTGAGATTCAATGTGTCGTTTATGAGCGAAATTTATGCCACTCAACCTCAATCAGCTAAAGGAATTTGGAATAGAATTGAATACAGGCCTCTTGAAGGTTTTGTGTATGCATTGACACCATTTAATTTCACCGCCATTGCTGGTAATTTGCCTGCATCTGCAGCCATGATGGGCAATGTGGTTGTTTGGAAGCCAAGTAATACACAGGTTTATTCGGCCAATGTATTGATGGAGATTTTTAAATTAGCAGGTGTGCCAGATGGTGTAATCAATTTAATTTATCCAAGTGGTCCAGTTGCGGCAGAGGTAATTTTTAACCATGCAGATTTTGCGGGAATTCATTTCACAGGTTCAACAGGTGTGTTTCAAAGTATTTGGAAAACCATTGGAAACAATATCCATAAATTCAAAACTTATCCAAGAATAGTTGGAGAAACTGGCGGAAAGGATTTCATTGTTGCGCATAAATCTGTGCATATTGATACCCTTGTTACCGCTATCGTTCGTGGTTCTTTTGAATACCAAGGACAAAAATGTTCTGCAGCTTCGCGTGCTTATGTCCCTTCCAATGTTTGGGAAGAAGTAAAAGCTAAATTAGTCAAAGAAATTGCTTCTATCAGTGTTGGTCCTGTTGAAGATTTTAGAAATTTTGTGAATGCGGTTATCGATGAAAAATCATTTGATAAATTGGCGCAATACATTGATGATGCTAAGAAAGATGCCTCATGCGAAATTATAGCTGGTGGTACCTACAATAAATCTAAAGGTTGGTTTATTGACCCAACCATTATTGTAACCAAAGACCCTAAATACACCACCATGTGTGAGGAGTTGTTTGGACCAGTGCTTACTATTTATGTTTATGATGCTGATAAGTTTGAAGAAACTTTAGACTTAGTAGATTCAACTTCTGAATACGCTTTAACAGGCGCTATTTTGGGTCAAGATAGGTATGCATTGGAATTGGCTACTTGGAAGCTCAGAAATGCGGCGGG
>CAMCJW010000231.1 GCA_945875195.1 Chitinophaga pinensis
CCTTATTGTGTAAATGATACGGTTTATTTAGAAAATTCTGATAAAAGTTTAAATGAAGCGCGCACTATTATACAAATATTTCAGCACGATACTTTAACTCCAATTAGAACAGCATCTGCAGAAGCATTTAGACTGGAAAATTATTTTAAAATTAATTTTTTCAACTTTGATAGCACCCTGATGTTTATTTTATCCGTGTTATTACTATAAACAGTTGTGGACGCAGTGACACCCTGACCCGCTCTGTAACAATTATCGGTAGTCCAACACCTTCTTTTGCCCTTAACAGTAAAAATATTTGCCAGGGTAAAAATAATTTGTTTTCTCTTTTCAATTCGGGACCTTTTACAAATTATTTCTGGCATGTCCATGCAATTGATACCTCCGATAATCAAATTCAAGCAGAGTTTCTTAATAAAAAATCTCTTCAATATGGAGCAGATTGGATTATTGATTCTATTACATCCGATACGTTTCATTTTAACGATTTCTATTTTTATGGTGGGCTTAAATATGCTGTTTCACTAACTAGTAAAACTAATTGTGCAACAAAAACTATTTGGGATACGATTGAGGTTCAACCGGGCGCATTTATTAGTTTATCTAAGCCAAAGGCTTATGCAGCACCAATTAATGGCGCAACTTCGATTCAGTTAAATGGATATATATCTATTGCAGATAGTTTCCGCTGGGAACCAGAAACCTGGTTAAACCGAACCGATACGAATGTGGTGGTAAGTACCCCACTAGACAGCATTCATTATATTTTAATTGCCAAGTATGGAGAATGTACTTCAACAGATACAGCTTTTATAAAATACAATCGTGTTGCCAATGCTGGTGTGAATGATACCATTTGCTTTACAAACGATACGACTATTTTAGGGAATTCTTACGACATGAGTATCTTTTTAGGATTTTTGTATTACAAAGGAGGTTCTGAATTTTATAATCTCTTTTATCCTTACACATCTAACGACCCAGCTTATTTTAGGAACCTAACTCATTTTTTAATGCACGATGAATTAATGGATCAGTGGTTACAATGTGGGACTCCAATTATGGACAAGTTTAAACATCAAGTGAATCGAAACCAAATCCTAAAACAACCTTGGTTCAAGGCTTATTATAAGCAACTTACCCAATTTACCGACCTTGATATGGCCGCTTTAGATTTATTTGTGGATGGTGTTAACAGTAATTATGAACTTGCTGCTAACCTAGATGCTCAAGGTAGTTGGGCTGAGTTCGAATATTGTGCTACACAGATGTTTGATTATTATGATAATTTTTTGACAAGTCACCTTACAGAAATTTCATCCTCTTGGGTATCGATATCTCATGGCGATACTTCTGTACTTTCAGCCTGGGATGAATATTTTGTGGCTGCCGTAAATCCATCGGCTTCTACTTCATATATTCAAACAGTAATTACACCAGAACGAGCAGAAATTGATGAGGTGACTGTTATTAGAGACACTATTCTTGTTCCTTACTTTTATGCTAGTATGCAGTTTGACAGTACAGTTTATTTTGTAAATGCTACTTCGCCCTTTAGTGATGCCACCTCTTTTAGCTGGAATTTTGGCGATGGTAGTCTGCTTGACTTTAGTGAGTTCCCTATTCATACCTTTCCAGCTTTTGATAGCAGTTTTATTGTTTGCATGACTGCCTTTAACAAATGTGGCTCGTTTGGTTATTGTGACACGATTCGTATTGACTCCTCTTCACTTAATAACCAGCGGGTGGTTTATAACAATAGATCGGAAGTTGGTAATCAGAACGCAAATGCTATAATAAGTGACAAGCAAGCTAGAAACATAATGAATCCTCCAGAAGTATTCCTTACCAATTATCCTAATCCTTTTGGTGATCAAACTATTATTGACTATCAAATATGGCAGTCGTATTCTAATGCAACTTTAGTTATTACTAATACACTTGGGCAGGTGGTATTTGAACAAAATCTTACTAAACCAATCAACAAGGTTTCAGTTGACGGAAATCTTTTTGAAACCGGACTTTATTATTACTCAATAATTGTTGACCAAAGTACTAAATTAACAAGAATGATGAGCGCGATGCATTAAATAGTCTAAGCTAGATTTAACCGGCTTGGTATTAACTAAAATGGAACCTGCATCGGCAGCAGCCTGTATTTTGGTGCGTGTGGCATTCTCAATACGGTTTACTAGAAACTTGTCTATGCGCAGCATTCCCTGGCCCTTGTCAACTACCAAATGGAAATGTTCAAACAGTTCCTGCTCTTCACCAGTATCTATATCCTCGTCAAATTCTTCTTGCATTGTGGGCAAAGATAGCACCTATTCATGCTGAACCAATATTTTTTTAACAATTCGTCGCTTGCCATTAAAGTAAGCTGCTAAGTGATAATTAATTCTTGGAAGTGGCTCCTCAATTTGTATTTTATCCTTTTAAATAATCATGTAATTTCCAAGCCTGTAGATGGATAATTCCTTTGTTAACTGGCATTGTAATATCGTCTAACGACACTATTAGTTTAGGATAATTATCATTAATAGCTTCTAATGAAGCATATTCTCTTTTAATTGTTTCTTCATCAATTAACAAATAAGCACTTTGAACGTAGACCTTTTCATCTGCTTTTATGGCCACAAAGTCAATCTCTTTATTTTGCATCACACCAACATACACTTCATAACCCAATCGACGAAGTTCCAAATAAATCAAATTTTCTAATTGATATCCAATTCCATATCCAAACCCGGCGTACAGGTAATTTTTGTAGGCTAGATCATTGCAAAAATATTTTACATTTCCAGCAATGGTATCTTTTCCTTTTATATCAAATCGTTCTGCTTTGTGAAGTAAAAAGGTATCCTCTATATAACCAATATAATTTGCAATGGTATCATAGGATGTCTTTCGGCCTTTACTTTTTAAATAATTTGTAACATTATTAACAGACAATAAATTGGCCGAATTATTAACTAAGTATATAAAAATTTCTTCCAATAAATTTGGGTCCTTAATAGCATGCCTTTGTATAACATCTCGAAGCAAAACTGTATCTTTTACTGATGCAACATAATGCCTTTTTGTTTCTTCGTTTGGCAATACAAAAAGTTCAGGTAATCCTCCACATTGCATATACTTGATATACATTTCTTTGTTGCTATTTTGATTTGTAATACCCACATACTCTTTAAAGCTAAATGGAAATATTTCAAAGTTGACATACCTGCCCGAGAGTAAAGTAGCCAATTCGCCTGAAAGCATTTTAGAATTGGAACCACTAATTACCACCTCATAACTTTCCGTGAAATCTTGAGAAAAGGAATTTACAAGTCGCTCCCATTGCGTAATATTTTGAATTTCATCAAAAAATAAGTAGATTTTCCCTTGAGGTTTTAGTTTAAATTGATACAGTTTAATCAATTCTTCTAAATCAGTATAATGGTTTACAAAATCAAAATCGATAAACTCTTTGTTCAAATAAAAAATGTTATGTGGATGCACACCATTAGAAATTAGATCATTAGCGATTTGCCTTAAAATATAACTTTTGCCTGTTCGTCTTTGACCCACGATTACTTTTACCAATTTATTATGAAAAAAACTACGAATAGCATTGAGATAATCTAAACGTAAGAAACCTTGTTCTGGCACATTTCCATTCCAAAAATTGTACTTCTTCAGGATATTAAATTTTTCTTCCATACTAGAAAATATTATACAAATATAATAATTTTTCGTTTATAGACGAAAAAAATAAGCACTATTATTTTGAATTGTATATTTGGCTTTAGCGACTGACTTTTGACCTAGGCGGTGCCGTGGCCTTTGCTCAAACGATTCCTGCAGTTGTTTAAGTAGCCAATAAAAGAGATTGATACAACTGGGAAAACTGCCGCAAAGACAAGCAAAATGGCATTTTTGAGGAGAGTAATGTTTAAATGGAATTATACCTATTCATGCTGAACCAATATTTTTTTAACAATTCGTTGCTTCCCATTAAAGTAGGCTGCTAGGTAATAAATGCCGTTGGGGAAATTGCTTGTTGAAAAATTGCAATAATTATCATTGCCTAAAAAGGTTTGCAGGCTTTGACCTTGGCTATCTAATAACTCTACCCAATCAATTTTTGTTTTATTGGGGTCATCAAATAAGATGCTAATTTCCGTATTGGCAGGATTTGGAAACACCTTAACATAATTACTTGCATCTAAAACCTCTATAATGCCATCACTTAAATGGCAGCCAGGTATGATGCAACCATTGGTATCTGTTTTTATTATCCAAGCATCTGTAAAGCCAGTAGTATGGGTAGTATCTTTGCCATCGGCACAAATAATAAAACCCTCTGGGATGGCAGTTAAGCTAAATGCTCGGTTGTCTTTATACCATTGCTTAAACAGCCTTCGCCATTTTATGTTGCCAAGTGTATCAATTTTACAGAACTGGATATAATCGTTGTATTTGTTAATAGAAAAAGTGTCGGTTACTACCCCAGCAGCATAAATAAAATTGTTTTGAAATAAAATATCAATATAACCACAATACATATTATTAAACCTACTCGCAAAACCTGTTTGAACAATTTTATAATCAAGTATATTTCCATTTAAATCTGTCTTATATAAATAAGTATAAGGTGCAATAGTCAAATTTACATTTTTACTTCCACCATACCCTCCAAAATAATAATAATTTTTATTTATATTTAAGGGAATAATGTTTGAAACATATTCATTTTTAAAGGGCAACTTTTTTTCCCAAATAAAATTTCCAAGCGTATCAATTTTTGCAAACCAAGCGAAAGTTGAATCCTTTAAAGGACCATC
>CAMCJW010000232.1 GCA_945875195.1 Chitinophaga pinensis
TGTTTCTAAAAGCAATATTTTATATAAATGTGGTTGGAGTCCGTTCGAAGGAACGCAATTTGACTCGGTGATCACGCATACTTTTGTGAATGGCAACCTGGTATATCAAGAAGGTAAATTTGATGAAAGCCAGTATGGAAAACGACTACTTTTTAATCGATAATATGAAGAATATTGAGGAATGGTTTAGTGAATATGGTGAGAGTCACCAAAACCCAACCAATAAATTGGTGCATTGGTTTTGTGTGCCTGTTATTTTCTTTTGTGTGGTTGCGCTTTTGTCGTTGTTGCAATTACCCAGTTTATTCGGTTTGAACCTAAACTTTGCGCATGCAGTATTGCTTTTTGCTGCATTTTTTTACTTAAGATTATCATTGAATTTAGGGCTAATAACATTATTGTTTGCTAGCTTGTGTTTATGGTTAAGTATGACTATGCAAGGCTTAGGATTACCTGTATTTACAATTGCTGTAGGCTTATTTATTGCTGCCTGGATTGGTCAATTTTGGGGACATCATATCGAAGGAAAGAAGCCATCTTTTTTAAAAGACATTCAATTTTTATTGATTGGTCCCTTATGGCTAATGGGATTTATTTTTAAAGGAATAGGAATAAAATATTAGGGCAATTTTTCTATTAAGCACGTTCGAAAACGGCTAACTGATAAGCATTGGAACTTCTATCAATAATATTTCGGCATCTTGTGTAAGTGCTTCAAGGGTAAAACTATTTATATCTGTTAAACCCAATGCATCTCTTTGGTTCAGCACTTGCTCATCAATTTTAACATCGCCAGTCAACACAAAAACATATACCCCGTTGCCATCTTTTTTTAAGTGGTAGTTGGTTTTAAATCCTAGGTCGAACTTACCCATATGGAACCAAGCATCTTGATAAATCCAAACGCCAGCATCTTCTGCATTAGGCGACAAAATTTGTTGCAGTTTGTTGTGCCTATCTTTTAAATCAAGGGTAATTTGATCGTACCTAGGCGTAACATTTTGCTTATTGGGAATAATCCATATTTGTAAAAACTTGGTGAGCTTGTCTTTGTTTTTGTTGTATTCACTATGATAAATACCCGTTCCAGCGCTCATTACTTGCACATCACCTTGTTTAATAACGGTAGTGTTTCCCATAGAATCTTTGTGTTCTAAATCGCCTTCCAAGGGAATGGAAATGATTTCCATGTTTTCATGAGGATGGGTTCCAAAACCCATTCCTTGGTTTACTCGGTCGTCGTTCAATACCCTAAGTAAGCCAAAGTTCATTCTTTCGGGGTTATAATAGGATGCGAAGCTGAAGCTGTGGTATGATTCTAGCCAACCGTGGTTTGCGTGTCCGCGTGTGTTTGATTTGTGTAGGGTTTTCATGGTTGTTTGTGTTAGTCCCCAACCTGAAGGTTGGGGTTGGTGGCCGGTGGCTGTGGTCCCCCAACCTGAAGGTTGGGGTTGGTGGCCGGTGGCTGGTGGTCCCCCAACCTGAAGGTTGGGGTTGGTGGTTGGTGGCTGGTGGCTGTGGTCCCCAACCTGAAGGTTGGGGTTGGTATAGCTCAGCCTAAAGGCTGGGTTACTTTTTTTTGGGTTTAGCGGTTTTCATTTGGATAACATCTACTAGGAAGGCGAAGGCCATTGAGAAGTATATGTATGATTTTGGTATATGTACATCGAGACCTTCAGCCATCAAAGAAATGCCAATAACAATTAAAAAACACAAAGCCAAAACTTTAAAAGAAGGATGATCATGTATAAATTTACTGATGGCACCAGAAGCTAAAAGCATGATTAAAACTGAAATAACCACAGCTGCATACATAATCCAAATGTTTTCTACCATACCAACAGCGGTAACAATAGAATCAATTGAAAACACAATGTCCAATACCAAAATTTGTATGAGCAAATCCCTAAAACTTGCTTTAGAAGATTTAACTGTAGGCTCCTCCTCCTCCTTATTTTCTGTTTTGAGGTAAATTTCCTTGGTACTTTTATACATTAAAAATAAACCACCACTTATTAATATCAAATCTTTCCCTGAAATATCAATCTCATTTACGGTGAATAAAGTATATTGTAATTTCATGATATAAGAAATCACCGTTAGCAAACCCAATCGCATAATCATGGCGAGGGCTATACCTGTTTGCCTCAACTTTTTGCGCTGGTCTGGGGGAAGTTTATCCGACAAAATAGAGATAAAAATAATGTTGTCAATTCCAAGAATTACTTCAAGGGCAACTAGCGTAAATAAGGCAATTAATAAGTCAGTAGTCATAATGATTGGTTTGACCCAAATAGAATTTGCATCAATAATAAGTTAATTTTTGCAATAGGTAAAATGGCTTATCCACAGTGAGGCGCATTCAAAAGATTACAAGCTAATTAGCCAATAAATTTGGCTAGTTTGAATTTTGATTAAATGAACAATTTGAAACAAATTAAGACCGTAAAAAATCTCTGTACCAAAACCCTGAATTTTTTATGATTCTTTCTTTAGAATCATAATCAATGTAAACCAAGCCAAATCTTTGCTCATATCCCTCAGCCCATTCAAAATTATCGGTGAGCGACCAAACAAAATAGCCTTCAATTTTATGATTTTCTAAAACTGCTTTGTGAACCTGTTCTATGTGTTTTTCTATAAAGTGAATTCTATCTAGGTCCTCTACCCTACCTAAAAAAACTTCATCATGAAAAGACGCACCATTTTCAGTGACAATAATTTTCTTTACCCCTTTATAGGCACTTATTTTTTTAATGATTTCATAAATGGATGCAGGATAAACCTCCCAGCTCATTTTTGTGTGGTGCACCTTTCGTTGATGCACTGGCACTAGTTTAGCCCTAACATAAGGTGTAAATAGGCTATTTGCCACTACTTCTCTGGTGTAAATTTGAATGCCAATGAAATCAAAATCGGCTTTCAATAATGCTTCATCGCCGGGATTCATGTAATGCTTCATTTTATTTAAAACAGGCAGTGATTCTATGGGGTAACCTAAGCCAAGGCTCGGCTCTATAAACAACCTATTCAACAATGCATCCATTCTATGGGCAGCCTTCAAATCCTTTTCTTTCATGGAATAAGGAGTAATGTGTGAGCAACTAAAAGTTGTTCCTACAAGGGAGTTGGGTTGTATTTCTTTAATAACCCTATAACCTAAAGCCTGGCATAGAGCGGCATGGTGGGCAGCTGGCAAAAAGTTCTTTAGGTGTTTTTTGCCTGGAGCATGAATTCCTGCAAAATACCCTGCACCTGTAAATACCAGTGGCTCATTCAAAACAATCCAATGTTTAACCTTGTGCTTGTAGGCATTGATACAAACCCTAACATAGGCTTCAAACCAAATAAGTATTTCTCTATTAACCCAGCCACCTTTGCGTTCCAAAGCCAATGGCAAATCCCAATGGTAAAGCGTTATCCAAGGTACAATATTGTTGTCTAGGCAATAATCAATTACCTGCATATAAAAATCTATGCCTTTTTGGTTCACCCCACCATAACCATCTGGAATAATGCGCGCCCAAGAAATAGAGAACCTAAAATTTGGAATACCAAGCTCTTTTACTAGGTCGATGTCTTTCTTAAAATGTTGGTAAAATCCACTTGAGTGGTAATGTTTATCCTGGTTTTTAATTTTTTTCCCTTGTACAAATTCGTCCCATATATTCGGACCTTTGCCATCTGCTTTGTGGTTGCCTTCGGATTGTAGAGCAGAAGTTGAAACGCCCCAAATAAAAGAACTATCAAAATCACTACTGGCTATTTGGTCTTGGCGAGTGACGATTGGGTTCATAAATGTTTATACCATTTAGAAGTGGGCTTATTCTCTGAGAATTCTTTTTTTTCTGCATGGTTGCGAACAATGGTTTCCACAATTTCCGCAGCATTATCTGGGTAATCAACTTTCACTATTGTTGAATCGCTGAGCCAATTGGTAATGGCATCTCTATTTTTTTTATTGAGCTTTTTAATACTTGGCACTCCCATTGAATTTAACATTGCCACATTGCAATGTTGTTCGTATTGGTTTTTCATCGGGATTACTAATAATTTCTTTTTCAAAAAAAGGGCTTCACTTGTGGTACCAAAACCCGCATTGCATAAAACGCCTTCACTTGCTGCTAGGCTTTCAAGAAACTTATCCTTTTGAATGGGCATTACGCTGATATTATCTACTTTGTATTTCTTCTTACTGTGCTTAGAAAAAACCTGCCATTGAATGGTTTCAAACTTTTTTAAATTCTTGATTATTTTTTCATCGGAATAAGAGGGAAGGTAAACAGTATAATGGCCTTGTTGGGTTACAATAACCTCTCTTACTTCTTCTCTAATAATGGGCGTATAAATATGCTGATCCAAAGATTTGAAATGGTAACCGTATTCATAGGTAACAGGGGCGTAGTGTGAGAGCACCATTTTACCCAACAAATCTGTTTTTTTTGGCAAAGGAGCCATCGGATGTAAGGTAGCAACTTGGTTGCTTAATCCAATACAAGTTTTTCCTGCTTTAAGCGCAGCCCAGCAAGAAACAGGTTCAAAATCGCTGATAATTAAATCATATTTAGCAATTGGAAGTGATTTAATTTCCTTCATTAATTTGAAGGATTTCATTTTCCAGTAGGTATTCCAAATATCTACTCCGCCTTGCTTGCCAAATACGAATGAAAGACCATTGAAACGGTATTTAACCTTAAACGGAAGTTCAATATCAGATTGGATTCCGCTAACCAAAATATCTAAATTGCCATGCTTTTGAAGGTGGGGAATAATCTCAATAGCCCTTGTTATATGCCCA
>CAMCJW010000233.1 GCA_945875195.1 Chitinophaga pinensis
ATAGTCAATATTCGCTTTCCCGTAAGTACAGATTTAATTTACTTGCTGATCCTAAGCCTTGCATGCACCACCTTGGCCTTTACACTCAGTGTAGAAATACTCAAGAAGATTGATCCGCTTACTGTAATCATTACCAATAACCTTGAACCTATCTATGGAGTAGTTTTTTCAATCCTCATTTTTGGCCAAAGCGAAATGATGAGCTCCGGCTTCTACCTGGGTGCATCTGTGCTTCTTTTTGCGGTATTTACTTATCCTTTTTTCAAAAGGAAGTTTTATAGGTAAAAAAAATACAGATGATTAAGGGTTTAAACATATTAACCAAGTAAATCGAAAATCTAATTTTCGATTTACTTGGTTAATTGCCTAAGGTACATTTCTGCACAAAATATAAACACGCTTTAAGAGCCTAGCGCAAAGCAGTATCTTGCAGCCAATGGCAAAGAAACTCGAAAGCAGTGAAACCCCTTTGATGAAACAATACTTGGATATTAAAACCAAATATCCAGGTGCCATTTTGTTGTTTAGAGTCGGTGATTTTTACGAAACATTCGGTGAAGATGCCATTAAAACTGCCCAAATTTTGGGCATTGTTTTAACCAAACGTGCCAATGGTTCTGCTTCTCATATTGAGTTAGCAGGCTTTCCGCACCATTCATTGGATACCTATTTACCTAAGCTGGTTAGAGCTGGGCAAAGGGTGGCTATTTGCGATCAATTAGAAGACCCAAAGCTTACCAAGAAAATTGTGAAACGTGGGGTTACAGAACTCATCACCCCGGGTGTTAGCTACAATGATAAAATACTTGATAACCGAAGCAACAATTACTTAGCTGCAGTTTTTTTACAAGAGGATAAAGGGGGTATAGCCTTTTTAGATATTTCCACCGGCGAGTTCATGGTTACCGAAGGTCCGATAGCATATTTAGATAAGTTGTTACAGAGTTTTAAACCCTCCGAAACCCTTGTATCCAAAAAGCAATTATCTCAGTTTAAAAACTTATTTGGTGATAAACTCTATACCTATACCCTCGATGATTGGAATTTTCAGCAGGAGTTTACCTACGATAAATTGCTGAACCATTTTCAAACACAAAATCTTAAGGGTTTTGGCATTCAAGAATTGCAATTGGGTATCATTAGTGCAGGTATTTGCTTGCACTACCTAAGTGAAACGCATCACGAACAAGTGGGGCATATTTTAAGTATCTCTAGAATCAACGAAGAAAAATATGTGTGGCTCGATCGCTTTACCATTCGTAACCTAGAATTGCTGAATTCACCCAATGAAAATGGTGTACCCCTCATTCAAATTTTGGATCAAACCGTAACACCTATGGGTGCCCGCATGCTCAAGCGCTGGTTGGTGATGCCGCTCAAAGATTTGGTGCTCATTACAGAACGTTTAGATATTGTGGAGCAGGCCAAGCAACAAGGGAAATTGCGCAAAAAAGCCATGGAGGCCTTGGGTCAAGTTGGTGATTTGGAGAGGCTTATCTCTAAATTGGCCATGCGCAGAATTGGTCCCAGAGAATTGCAACAGCTCAACCGTTCCTTGAAAATGATGCCTGTAATTCAGCAATTGCTAAAAGAGTTTAACCATTCATTCATCAATAGCATTGCCGATCAAATACACCTCTGCACTTGGGTGGTTGAAAAGCTAGATAAAATGCTCATGCCCGAACCTCCTTTGCTTGCCAACAAAGGAAATGTGATCAAAGAAGGCGTGGATGCAGGCTTGGATGAACTTAGAAAAATTGCTTTTGGAGGTAAAGATTATCTCTTGCAATTGCAGAAAAAAGAACAAGAACGCACAGGAATTCAAAGTCTAAAAATTGCCTATAACAATGTGTTTGGTTATTATTTAGAGGTAACCAATGTGCACAAAGACAAAGTGCCCTCAGATTGGATGCGCAAGCAAACACTCACCAATGCCGAGCGCTATATTACCGAAGAATTAAAACACTACGAAGAGCAAATATTAGGTGCTGAGGAAAAAATATCGGCCATTGAAGAACGTTTGTACAATGAATTGGTTACTTCATTGGCGGAAGAAATTACGCCAATACAAAGCAATGCGCAAGTAATGGGCAAAATAGATTGTTTGTTTGCTTTTGCCCAATTGGCCGAAACCAATCGTTATTGTAAACCAGAACTCCATGAAGGCTTTGATTTGATGATCAAAGATGCGAGGCATCCTGTGATAGAAAAGCAATTGCCTCCAGGTGTTCCCTATATTTCAAATGATATTTTCCTAGACAAAGACACCCAACAAATAATCATTCTTACGGGCCCTAACATGAGTGGTAAATCTGCCATTTTAAGGCAAACTGCCTTGTGTGTAATCATGGCGCAAATAGGTTGTTTTGTGCCAGCTTCAGTGGCAAAAATGGGTATCGTAGATAAAGTTTTTACAAGGGTAGGAGCCAGCGATAACCTTTCTTCTGGTGAGAGTACTTTTATGGTGGAAATGACCGAAACCGCCAGTATTCTCAATAATCTTTCGCCCAATAGTTTAATTTTATTAGATGAAATAGGCAGAGGTACTTCCACTTATGATGGTATTTCATTGGCTTGGGCCATTACAGAATATTTGAACCAACACCCCTATAAACCCAAAACATTATTTGCTACCCATTACCATGAATTAAATGAGTTGGAAATGCCAGCCAATGGGATCAAAAATTTCCATGTCAATGTAAAGGAGCAAGACAATAAAGTTATCTTTTTGCGCAAGCTAAAACCGGGTGGCAGTGAGCACAGTTTTGGTATTCACGTGGCACGCATGGCTGGCATTCCTAAAACCGTTTTGAACCGATCCGACGAACTACTCAAAGACCTCGAAAAAGGCCGTGAGCAGATGTCGGCCAAAGAATTAGGAAAGGTTAAAGTAAGCCCCATCCAACTCAGCATGTTCCAAATAGACGACCCAGTTTTAATAGGCATCAAAGACCAACTTCAATACTTAGACCTAAACACCATTTCGCCCATCGAAGCCTTGCTAAAGCTGAGTGAGTTGAAGAAGTTGTTTGAGAAGTAGCTGCTGGCATCTGGCCTCTAGCTTCTGGCACCTAGCCTTTAGCTTCTAGCCTCTAGCTTCTAGCACTATGTCATAAGTGCTACTTGCAGCCGTAAAGACGCGATTTATCTCGTCTCCAGCAGCCAGCAGCCAGATGCCAGTCGCCAGCAGCCAGATGCCAGCAGCCAGTCGCCAGCAGCCAGCAGCCAGCAGCCAGTCGCCAGATGCCAGCAGCCAGTCGCCAGATGCCAGCAGCCAGATGCCAGCAGCTAATACCCAACCACTTTTCCTAAATTTTCATTTGAAAATCAGCTAATAAGCAACTTTTTTACTTTTTTTTATCAATAGCCCTTGTAAATATTAGGTTCACCCTTATATTTGCACTCCCTAAAAGGGAATCTAACAAGGCAATTGCTGAGTTAGGTAAATGCGAGAGTAGCTCAGTTGGTAGAGCGCAACCTTGCCAAGGTTGAGGTCGCGGGTTCGAGCCTCGTCTCTTGCTCAAAAGGAAAAAGTTATAGGTTAGCCTATAACTTTTTTCTTTTATTGTTCTTAAATTAATGCTCGGGTGGTGGAATTGGTAGACACGCAGGACTTAAAATCCTGTGTCCTTTAAAGACGTGCGGGTTCAAGTCCCGCCCCGAGTACATTATAAACCCTGATTATCGATGATAGTCAGGGTTTTTTGTTTTTTGATTGTTCCTAGTTTCCTTTTCTTGTTCATTAATGCAGAATGTTAACTTGCTTAATCCCCTTAGTAATAATTCCTTTATATTAAATTAACCTTTATATTGCATGCTTTGGGCACTTTTGCGTACATCATGAATACAAGCAAAAACAAAAAGCGTAAGATTGATTTACTCGTTATTTCTGATGTTCACCTTGGCACTTATGGTTGCCAAAGTAAGGCCCTATTGAATTACCTCGATAGCATTAAACCCAAAGCTGTGGTGCTCAATGGCGATATCATTGACATGTGGCAGTTTAGCAAACGTTATTGGCCCAAATCTCACATGAAAGTTATCCAAAAAATCATTAAATGGGTGAGCCAAGGCGTAAAAGTGCATTACATTACTGGTAACCACGATGAACTTCTCCGCAAATTTGCTGGGTTCAAAATGGGTTCTTTGCACATTGAAAATAAACTCATTCTTGAGCTGGATGGGAAAAAGACCTGGATATTCCACGGCGATGTGTTTGATGTGACCATGAAACATTCTAAATGGCTCACAAAGTTGGGTTCGCATGGATATGACATGCTCATTATCATAAACGCACTTTGCAATTGGGTTTCAGAAAAAATGGGAAAGGGTAAAATATCGCTTTCTAAGAATATTAAAAATAGTGTAAAGCAAGCAGTGAAATTTATCAATGACTTTGAAGTAATTACTGCCGAAATTGCTATTGCCAATGGATATGATTATGTGCTTTGCGGACACATCCACCAACCCGAAATGAAAACCATTACCACACAAAAAGGCAGTGTACAATATCTAAATTCGGGTGATTGGATTGAAAACCTCACCGCTTTAGAATATGCAGATGGAGCCTGGAGTTTGTATAAATACAATGAGGCCGATTTTGATATTGAACCAGAAGAAACTGAAGATGCAGATGATTTGGTGATGATGAGCAATGATAAAATTTTTGATAAAATGTTGAACGATTTTATGTCGGCTTCAACCGTATTAAAGAAGGTTTCCTAAATGAATATTTTATACGCCATACAGGGTACCGGAAATG
>CAMCJW010000234.1 GCA_945875195.1 Chitinophaga pinensis
ATTTACCTAAAAAATTAGCTCTTCCACAAACTGGGGCATATCCATCATAATATCCACCACAAGTTCCATTACTTGGAATTGTTCCATCAGGCCTAATTACCCTAGGACATGTGCATCTTCTCCAAGGCAAATATTCCTTCCAATCTACATCATTTATCTTTCTAAATCTAAATGAAACAATCCAATTTGGGTTATTCATTGCTATAGAAATGTTTGGTTCATTTAAATTATACGTTGTTATGTTAACGAAATCTTTAACAATTATATTAGCCCCTTCATGTACCCAAGATTTACCAATAAATGGGTTTAAAGTTAGATTTACTTCATTAGAAAAAGGAATGTTTAATATAGGACGAAAATAATAATTTCCAATTTGGAAGCTATCAGAAAAATTACTCATAACTGAAATTAAATTTAATGACCCGCCATTATTAGTTGCCGAATTGCTCATTGCCGTTATCAAATCATTTTGAGAATTATTATATATTGATTTTAAAATAGTAAAACTAATTCTGTCATCATACCTATATAAAGGCATAGAATCATTTAAAATACTTCTAAACCTAGTGTTTCCAATTAATCCAATCAATCCAAGCTTAAGTGTTTCTCCATAATTACTTAATGTAACTGAATCATTTGTTGTAATTGATAACTCAATTTGATTTGTGTTTTCAATTGTCGTTTTTTCGCTTTCCAATTTATTAGCATTCTTCTGGCAAGAAAAGAATATTAATGAAATCAGGGCAATCAATAAATAATTTTTATTTTTCATGGTTATATTTTTAAAAATCAAATATTAATTATCACAATAACTAAAAAAATAAATTATGGTGCAATACAAGCACACCTAACTAATTTGTCAAATTTTCGGGTGCAAAATTTGCACATTTACACTTTTAACTTCTTTTGAGTCCAAATTCACCATGATGAGATCAATTAATGTTGAAACATTTTCTGCAGAAAACAACTCCTTGTTTGAATCAATTTTAATAGATGCGAAGAACTTTATTATTAAAGTTTCTAAATCAACCTTTTTATAATCAAGATTTGAATCAATTATGGCATCAACCATTGCCAAAATATGAAAATTACTAGTTTCTAGAATAGATGCAATTTCTCTTAACTGTCCAGATGTAATAGCAATTTGGCCATTTTCTATTCTTGAATAAGATGTCCTATCAATTCCTAACTTAGTGGCAAGATATAGTTGTTTATAACCTTTAATATTTCTGATTAATTTTAAAACGTCACTTACTTTTTTATCGTATTCAATTATGGTCATAGATTGGGGTTTTTGTAGAGATAATTTTTCAAATATCTATTTAGGCTTATTACTTGTTTGCAATTTAAATAAAAAGCACCTTGATTTACAATGTTTTTATTTAAATAATAATTTCTAGCCCTTCAATCAAAAAATACAAATGAAAAAATCAAACGGCTGGCAAAACTTTTTTAATTGCCATCATCTTTTTCATAAATTTGAATTAACATAAAATGATGGGTTCAAATTGGCTAAAGTATTTTTGTAGAATCATGGTAGGTATTTTAATACTGCAAACCATGCATTGCAAAAAACACGAAAACAGAAATCTGTTAGGACCAGGTATACTATTAACCGTTGATAAACCACCTGATACTTGGTTTCACCTCAAAGATTTTTTAAAGGAAAACGGAATAAAATTAACCTTTTATATTGAGGGTTACCATGATTTGGCTGATTCTACTAAATGGATAATGAAACAATTGCAATTGGATGGACATGAAATGGCCCATCATACCAATAGTCATCCACATAGCGATGAATACGTTGAAAGCTATGGAATGGAAAGGTTTTTAAACGAAGAAATTATATCGGTAACGGATAGCATGAAGAAAGATGGTTTTAATCCACTTACTTTTGCTTATCCATTTGGAGATTGCACAGCTGAAACTGATAACCGCTTGTTGGGGCACTTTAATAGCTTAAGAAAGGTTCTGGGGACCTATTTAAATAAAAAAATTGCCGATATGGACCTACTGTATTTTAGGTATGGCGATATTCAATTGTTTTACGGAACTGGAATTGATGTAAGGTATCACCATCCCAATGAGGAGGTTTTTGATGCACTTGAAAAAGCCAAAAATAGCAAGCAAACGATAAGCCTCTATTGTCATTTTTTAAGTAATACCGGCCAACTTGAGGGGTCAGATTCTCATATCATGGAAGATGATTTCAAGAGAATTGTATTGAAAGCAAAAGAACTAGGACTTCGATTTTATACAGCCTCTGAAGTAAGTCGAAAGAAATATGAATAGCATAAAGAACTTGGCTTTGGGGATTTTGTTTTTATTGGGTTTATGCCATCATAAAGCGATGGCACAAAATGATAGTAATACAAAGATTATTTATTTAGAAGTTTTAGGTGCAAGTGATGTATATGCATTCAATTTTGAATATTTATTTAAGAGAAATCAAAGCATTCAGGTAGGAATATCTTGGATGCCGGGAACTTGGCAAGTAAGGGCGCAAAACGACAGGTCTTTTTTTTATATACCCATCATCTACCACTATTTAGTAGGTTCAAATAAACATAAAATGGATTTATCTGCTGGTATATTATATACGCTAAGCAATTACTATGCCTCCCCTAATAACCATAAATTTCGTCCAGAATTTGGATTAGGTTACCGTTATTCAGCCAACAAAGGCTTTATGGTTAAAACAGGTTTTATGTTTAAAACACCTTTAAATTTATCGATGGATCGAGATCAAATATTTGTCTATTCAGAAAAAAAATGGCTACCGTGGCCTTATATAGGTATGGGATGGAGTTTTTAAAGGATAATATATACCTAGCCATTGGCATAATTATACTAGTTAATTTTTCAATCATTCAAACCAGCAAACAATTCTTCTAAATCAATTGAAAAACCAGGTAGGATAGAGGTGCTTGCAATATCACCACTCGTAAGTAATTTAGAGGCATTGTATTTGCCATTTATTAAAGTGTAAATAAGCAAAGTTTCGGCTTCGGGTGAAATTACCCAATATTCCAAAACGCCACTTTCTTCGTACACCTCATATTTGTTTTGCAGCTCTTTTCTGGAATTTCCTGGAGATAAAATTTCAACAATTAAATCTGGCGCCCCTAAGCACCCAGCCTCATCCAATTTACTTGGGTCGCAAATCACACATAAATCTGGCTGAACAACTGTATAAATATTTTCGTTATTTTTGAGATTTTTTGAAAGCCTTACATCAAAAGGTGCATCATAAACCTCACATTTTTTGCCTTCCAAATAATTGCCAAACTTCAAAAATAACCTGCCACTAATCTTTTGATGAATTCTCTTAGGCGCGACATTCATTTTAAATACACGACCCTTAATAATCTCAACGATCTCGGGAATATTCCAAGTCAGGTAATCAGCATAGCTATACCCATAAAATGTCATATCTGGCTCCCTAACTTCCATTAATCAAATTTACTAAATATTAGCTATTCTATAATATTTTTTCCAACATGTTTATTCAATGATTTAAAGTAAATATTTTGAGTTTTTAATTTCTATTATAAATTAATAGAAAAATAACTGTGTGATTTAATGATTTCTGGCTTCCTTTCAAAAGTGTATTCCGTTCCCTTTTCATTTGGTAATTGGCTTTCCAATTTATAACCTCTAGCATCTATAAAGTTTAAAAATTCTATGGAGGATTTAAAAACGGCAATACCATCAGTTGAATCTAAAACCATGATATATTCTATTTGGTAAGGATCTCCCTCTTTCGATTTAACTAGGTCCTTATTTGCGACAAAACCACCGGACCTAATAGCACGCAAAACAACTTCAAAATATTGATCTTTCACGTCATAATTGGTATCAATCCTAATTTGATTAGGACCTTGACCTGTAACTTTTAACTTGTTGATTCGTAATTTAGGACTAGAATCATCTTTAATATCTAGCCTGTAATGGCAGCCAAATAATAGCGCAAGTGCGAATAGGGATATAAGTTGTTTCATTTTTGTAAAATGGCAATAGGTGAATCTACTTACTTTTTTCTTTAACAATATTTTTGCTATCAATGTAATTCATTGGAAAACTCATTACAAATACCATTATAAAAGCCATTGGAATTTCCCAAACAACGTGTTTAAAGAAATATTTAAAATCAAAAATGCCATCGTAAAAAACGAAATTGGAGATTGGATTTAATATTAAAACCATAATTAGGAAGTAACGAATCGCATACTTTATTGTATTATTCATAAAACATAATTTAAATTAACCTTATCAAAAATATACGAAAATTTGCAATAAAAAAGCCCTCACTTTCGTGATTTTTTTCTTTATAAATTATGTAATCATTATTAAGAGCAGCTTCTAAAAATTGTATTTTTTATTTCATAGATTTTTTGCCTTTGGAAAGTTGCGGTAAATTGTGATTGTTTATATTTAAATCAATTTTTAAGCTATAAACTATTTCTCTTTTTCTTATTCACTGGCTTTTTTAATCTAGAAATATTGCCTTTTAGACTAAAATAAAAACCACTAAAATTTTGACCATCTTTCATTAAGTCAGAAACATCATAACCCAAAACTATTTCATCAGATGATGTGCTTTCAAGCCTTAAATTCATTCCATAACGAAAATAATTTTGATCAATATAGCCGCAAGCCCCACCTAATAATAGCTTATTTTTAGGCGATAATGAAAATATTGGCCTTCTATTATGTACAATTGTACTAGTTAATGGCTTTGTCTCTAATTTTGAA
>CAMCJW010000235.1 GCA_945875195.1 Chitinophaga pinensis
CTAAATACGCTATAGTAGTTAAAGCCATCGGCCTTGTATATTTTAAAGTCCCTTCCAAGGTACCTGCCATCCACATCATTGGCCAAACTTGGGTGAATAAAACAATGGTAGAGGGCGGTATAAAATATTTTTTCTTGATCGGCAGTTCCACCTTTTACCTCAATTTTTGAAAGCTCCTTGTTCCACAAAATCTCTGCGTTTTTTCTGGTTCCCTCAAAATCAAAAGCAGGCATTTCGGCAAGCATGTTTTTTTTAGCACCCTCCACATCAACAGAACTAATGGCGACTTTTACATAAATGCTTTCGCCTTTTTTTACTTTGTATTCAAAGGCTGCACCAGTTTCCTTGATACTTTCATTGTAGTTAAATATTGGTTCATTAAAAGGTTTTGAAAATGCTATTTGGTAAAAAACTCGTTGGTCTTTGGCCCAAGCTTCACTTCGTCTAAAACCTGCTACTGTTTTAGTATCAATTATCTTTATTTCACCTGCCAATAATTTATCTCTATGCGTTAAATCCAATATTATTTGGTAGGTACCAGCTTTATTAAAAGTATACTTGTGCAAGCCAACTCTAGCAGTACTTGTAAGCTCCACATCAATATCGTCATCCTCTAAATGCACGCTATAAAACCCGGCCTTAGCCACTTCTTTTTCATGTTTAAATTTGGAGGAATAAACCTTGTTGTCAAAGCTTGCTTTTCCTGCCATGGGCATAATCATCACATCACCAAAATCGCTGCAACCCGTTCCACTTAAATGGGTATGGCTGAACCCATATATAATGGAATCAGAATAATGGTAACCACTACAACCATCCCAACTGCCATCTATGCGCGTATCTGGACCAACCTGCACCATCCCAAAAGGCACCACTGGACCCGGGAATGTATGCCCGTGACCGCCAGTTCCGATGAAAGGATTGACGAGTTTGGCGTAATTAGTTTGAGCAATTGCAGAGGAAACAAAAAGGAAAGTGAAAAGTGAAAAGTGAAAAACTAAAAGTGAAAAACGAGTGAAGAGAGGTGAGACAAAAAGTCGCAGGTTACAAGTCGCAGGTTTTGTAATGAGATTTGTTGCAGATTTAGTTACTTCCATGGTCAAATTTAAGGAATTTAGGTTGAATTAAAATGGGTAATTGGTGTTCAATTTTTGATGCTTTCAAATAAGTTCAAATAAATTCGACCCCTTCAGGGTCGGATGAATGTTGAACATGATTTTGGCTATAAACATGCGACCCTTTTTGGGTCGGAATACAATTGGATTGGACAATTGAATTAACTTATTTGGTATAAATTTATAAAATAAACCAGTATCTATATTCCAATAAGGCACTAAAGTAGCAGAAAGTATTTTTGAAATAAGATATTATACATTATGAGCCTGTGCGGGGTCAAATGTTTATAGCAAATGATTTCCCCATATAAAAACGACCCCAACGGGGTCGAATGTTTATGGCAAGACGTCCCATGCAAAAATTGGTAAGCAAGGTGAAATAATTATTGAAAATCTTGTAAATAGATAAATGGAATTAAATGACAAATGATAAACGGTTAATAAATATTTCTTTTAATGATGAAATTATTTTTCATTTCTGTAAATGAAATTTCAGTAGGATTATTTTTGTGCTAGAATTCTTATTAAATCATTGTTGAGGTAGTATACTTCTTTGCCAATTTGTTTGGGGCTGAGGATGTTTTTTTTGCAGAGGTCTTGCATGTATTTGGTGAGGGTGGTTCGGCTGCTTTTGCCAAGTATTTCTTTTACGATGGCTGGTTTAATATAGGGTTGGGAGAACAGTGCTTCATTGAGTTCTTTTGAATACCATTTGAATTCTTTTTTACCATAATTTAAAGTGGCGTCCATTTGGGCTAGTATTTCGTCAATTAAGGTGTTTGTAAAACCTGCAGTTTGCCTCACGCCTTCGAGCATAAATAATACCCAAGCCTTCCAATCATTTCTTTGGGTTACCGCCGCCAAATGGTGGTAATAATCGTCTTTGTGCTCAATAATGTATTTGCTAAAATACAATACGGGCTGAGCCAAAAGCCCTTGGTTAACTAAATACATTAAGTTCAAAATTCTGCCTGTTCTACCATTGCCATCGCTAAATGGGTGAATGGCTTCAAATTGATAATGGGCAATGGCCATTTTCAATAGCGGATCTAAATCATCTTTTGAGTTCGTATTGAGGTAGTCAATTAAATTGGCCATTTTCTTTTCAACAATACCTTTGCCTCTTGGTGGGGTATAAATTGTTTCGCCAGCTCTAAAATCACTCTGACCTCTCTTAATCACTATTTGCGTTTGGGGCGAACGCAAACCTTGTTGGTTATTTTTTACTTGTTGGTTAATTTGAATAATGGTTTTGATGTTAATCTTCCCAAGCTTATTCATGCTCGCATAACCAGTCCACAAGGCTTCTCTATAACGCAGCACTTCTTTTGTGTTGGGGTTCAAACCTTCTTCTTTTAAATCATCAGAAATGGCTTTGTATAACTCATCTTCGGTGGTAAAAATATTCTCTATTTCCGAAGAGCTTTTGGCCTCTTGAATAGAGATGGTATTGATGAGCATAGCTGGATTAGGAAGCCTAAACAGGTTTTTGTTCAGTTCGGCCAACGACCTACTTGCCTTTCCCCAAGATAACAAGATCTCGGTAGTTAATAAATTAGCTGTAGGCGGCAATAGGGGCAGGTTGTTGTAAGGACTATTTCTATCGTAGGGCTTCATTTTGTCATGTCCAATTTTATTTGAAAAACTGAACACAATACAAATATGTGTTCATTTTTTGGCAATTCCAAACACTCATGTTCAATTTTTATTCAAAAACTGAATATGATGGCAAAACGTGTTCAGTTTTTTATCCAGATAATGTTTACTTGAAAAAGATAAATGAAGGGCATTGCTGAATTTGAGTCAGTAGAATTTACTATTTACAACCGTTGGGGTAATACAGTTTATAAATCAAGCAATAAAAATGCTTGTTGGGACGGAACAAGCTCAAAAGGTGAAAATATGCTTGAAGGCACTTACTACTATTTGCTTTCAGGTAAAAATATTTGTGGCGAAAACATAGAACTGCATGGGAGTATTTCTTTGTTGAGGTAATATTAGTTACCCATTCCCATTCATCTGCAACCCTTTTACCAATTTGAGTACTTGATCCAATTGTTCGTCTTTGCTCAAATTAGAGTTGTCTATTTCAATAGCATCTGAGGCTTTTACGAGCGGACTATCAGCGCGGGTGGTATCAATGTGATCTCGTTTTGCTAAGTTGGCCAAAACTTCTTCGTAGGTGGTGTTTTGGCCTTTTTCTTTGAGCTCTTCGAGTCTGCGATTTGCACGGATGCTGGCCTCTGCAGTGATGAATAATTTGAGTTCGGCTGTTGGGAATACAACGGTGCCAATATCTCTGCCATCCATTACAATGCCTTTGTTTTTGCCCAACTCTTGTTGTTGCTTTACCAAAAATCTGCGCACTTCGCTCAAGGCACTTACATCACTTACCGCACTTGCCACGCGTGGGTTAATCCTAATTTGGTTTTCTATGTTCTCTCCATTGAGGAGGGTGATTTGTGTTTGAGTAGCCTCATCAAAATCAAAGGCTATGCTTATTTGGTTCAAAACGTTGGCTACCATTTCTGGATGGTGGATGTCTATTTGGTTTTGGATCAAATAGAGCGTTACTGCCCTATACATGGCACCAGTATCTACATAGTGGTAATTGAGTTCTTTGGCCAATTGCCTTGCCAATGTGCTTTTGCCACACGACGAATAACCATCTATTGCGATAATGATATTTTTCAAGGTTAGTTGTTTTTTGCTTTTTTGAAATCGTCGATGCGAGTTATGATGCTAAAGGTATTGGTGTTTTTACCTGGCATATACCCTCCCAAACCATAAGCCACCTGAAAGCGATTTATTTTTATGCCAAAGCCCCATGAAAAGCCATTGAAGCCTCTGATATTGTTCAATGCCAATTCTCTTTGGCGCATAGGATTGTAGCCAAACCTAACATTCAATGTTTTGCCAAATATTAACTCCGTATTGAAGATTAAATGGCTCATGGTTTTTTGTAGGATGGTAAAATCTTCTTGCACAGGTTCACCTGTTTCTAAGCTAATTAATTGGCGGTTTTCTATTTGGTATAATAACTTACCCGGACTTTGCAAATTGTGCGCTATAACTCCTATGCGAAAAGGGTTGTGTTCAAACTTTTTAGAAAAACCCAATTGCACATTGTAGGGTATTTTTTCATAATTACCCTCGGTATAAGTTTTAAGCTGTGTGCCAAAATTACTCACCACAGCGGTAAGTAAAAGGAGTTTATCTGGGCTAGTCCAATTACCCGCAACATCAATGGCTACTCCAAAAGAGTTATAGGTTTCAAGGTTGGAATTGATAAGCTTTAATGTGGCACCATAACTGTATTGCTTGTAGGCCCTGGCGGCGGAGAAATGCAGGTTATACTCGCCTGCAGAAAAGGTGCCTAGGTCCTGACCATCTGCTGCTGTTTTGTTAAACTTACCGTAATTAATGTACTGAATACCCGCAGCAAATGTGGTTTTGAGGCTATCAAAATGCCTGGCATAATTAGCTTCACCCGCACTGATATCTGCAAAGTAATTCACAAAATTTAAGCCTATTTGGGTGTTGGTGTTTTTGTTGAGTAGGGAAGGATTTTGGCTCACCAAATTAACGTCGGCGTCGGGTGTAGAAATGGCATTTCCTCCAAGGGCAGCTATTCTAGCG
>CAMCJW010000236.1 GCA_945875195.1 Chitinophaga pinensis
TCCACCTATTTGGCAAATCACCACTGCCTCAAACAAAAACTGCCGGCGTATTGCTTTTTGAGTAGCACCAATGGCTTTTCTAATGCCTATCTCTCGGGTTCGTTCAGAAACAGAAACCAACATAATATTCATTAGGCCAATTGCAGCACCTAGTAAGGTAATAAACCCAATTACAGTGGCTGCGGCAGTAACATAACTCAAGTTACTAATTAACTCTTTGGCCACATTATCTGATTTATAAACATTGAAATTTTCTTCACCTCGAACTGGAATTTTTCTAATTTTCCTAAACACGCTGGTGGCTTCTTCAACTGCAAAATCAATGGTGCTAACATCTTTTACAGCTACTGTAATAACGCTGCTCATATTGGGCATAGAAAAAGTTTGAAAGGCATTTTGTATGGGTACTATCACAATCCTATCACCACCAAAACCCATGCTTGATCCTTTGCTTTTGAGCGATCCTACAATTCTATATTTGGCACCGCCCACATAAATGCTCTCACCCAAAGGGCTGGTATTAGGAAACAATTTTGTTTGAATGTCGGAACCAATTAAGACAATACTACTGGCAGAAATAACTTCCTTTTCAGAAAAATTTCTACCTTGGTCTAATTCATAACCTGCCACATTGAGGTAATTCACATCGCCACCCATCACCATGATATTGGGATCTGTTTTAACGCCATTGTACTTTATAGTACTGGCAAAACTTGCATTCACAGATAAGGAAGTTGTGGAAGGAAATTTAAATTCCGCTACAAACTTATCGGCCTCTGATTTAGAGATAGCCTTAAATTTTTTATTGCCTTTTGAACCTCCAGAAAATCTGATGCCTTGCGACCTATTTTTAATATTAAAGGTATTGGCACCCATGCTCGAAAAGCTGTTATTGATACCTGCTTTTATGCCATCAATGGCAGTTAAAATACCCACCAACGCCATAATACCTATAGAAATAATGAGCGCAGTTATGGTGGCACGCAACCTATTTCCATTGATGGAGTTGAGGGCAATTTTCAGGTTTTCTGTAAATGTCATGGTACTAAACTAGGTATAACTTTGCTTTTCTCAAGAAATTTAAATCCCTTTCTTCCATTTAAATCTTGGTAATCAATGATCATTCCGGCAAAAAAGAAAATTTGCCCAGCATTGTAAATCACCTCCATCCCACTCACCATAGCAAGTCGGTCTTTATCAGTTTTCTCATCAAAACCAATGAGCAGGCCTTTGTCTTGCGCATTTTTTTGTCTAATCCCCACGCGCAAGTAATATCCTTCAGGAATAAGTAAAGTACTTTTATATTGCTGAATGGCCTCAATTGCTTCGGGCGTAAATTCTATCATTTGCATAAGTGCGCAATTTAATCATTCCCAAGATATTTGTAGGTATAGCTTGAACCAAAGAAAAAAAAATGCAGCCCTACATCAAAAACTATTTTAAAAATTGGTTCATCTAATCCTTATTTTTCGCAAAAAATTAGTCATGTTAGATTTTTCACTTGTTACTTTAGCCGATGTTTCTGTTCACCAAATTGGCAACAAAACCAATGGCGAATCCTTGATACTTTCGAAAGAAAAAATTGAGGATAAGGATGAAAAATTGGAAGAATTACTCTTGCAATATTTTCTGAAACCTTTTGGGCAACCAGAGTATTTTCACCTCACTTTTAGTAACGACGACCATGAAATGAACCCGGTATATCATTACGCGCATCAGTGTTTTGAGCACCCAGATAGCTTCCATATTCAGAGTATTCATTTGGCCAAACACCTGTTTGAAACAGCCTTGCACCCCAATATTAAGTCGGGAGATTTCTATGTTGCCCAATTCAACGACCTACAAATCAACGGTAGTTTGGTTCAGGCCATTGGTTTATTTAAAGCCGAAACAAAAGACCACTTTATAAAAATGCAAAGGGCTGGATCTGGCTTTAAAATCGATTATGACAGTGGTACTCCCGTTGATAAATTAGACAAAGGCTGTTTGATCCTAAACATAGAAAGTGAAAAAGGATTTAAAGTTTGTGTAGTTGACAGGGTAAATAAAAGTGCAGAGGCAATGTATTGGCGAGATCAATATTTAAAAATAAAACCTTGTGCAGATAATTACCATTTTACAAGCAACTTTTTAACCTTGGCCAAAGATTTTGTGACCAAGCAAATTACCGAAGAATACCAAGTAGACAAGGCAGATCAAATTGATTTGTTAAATAAATCGGTTGCCTATTTTAAAGACAATGAACGTTTTAGTCAAAAAGATTTTTCACAAACCGTATTTGGCGACCATGAAGGATTGATTACCTCCTTTAAAGACTATCAAAAACAGGCAGAAACAGAATACGACCTAGAGATAAAAGATGGCTTTGAAATTTCGGATCAAGCCGTAAAAAAGCAAGCGCGCATTTTTAAAAGTGTGCTTAAACTCGACAAAAATTTCCACATCTATATTCATGGAAACAAGAATAACATTGAAAAAGGGGTTGATGCAGATGGGAGGAAATTTTATAAAATATATTATTCGGAAGAAAGCTAGTTAACAAGCATGAATTACCGCCACAAATTGCAATATCTTTTGGTTCAAAAATTAAAAATTAGCAACCAAGAAGTAAAAAACGCTTTGGCTGGCGGTTTGATCCAAGTAGATGATGAAGTAGTTAGCGATAATTGTTTGGTTGGTCCTTATCAAAAAGTAATGTATGGCAAAACCATGGTTCAAGATCCCAGTGAATTTGTATACATGGCCTATTATAAACCTAGGGGTATTGAATGTACTTTAAATTTAGCTATTGCAAATAATTTGGCTCAAGCATTACCCAAGGAAGCTGCCCATTTATTTTATGCTGGTAGGTTAGACAAAGCCTCGGAAGGATTGTTATTACTAACCAATGATGGTTTTTTATACAATAAAATTATTCAGCCCGAAAGAAAATTACCAAAGATTTATTTGGTAAAACTTGAGAAACCTTATACTGCAGATTTTAAAGATAAAATGGAAGCAGGTGTTGAAATACTTGGCACAATAACCTTGCCTTGTAAAATTGAATTAATAAACCTAGATAGCTTTAAAATTGAGTTAACCCAAGGTTTGAATAGACAAATTAGGCGAATGTGTTTTGCCCTAGGAAATTATGTAACCGAACTTAAAAGAATTAGCATTGGTTCGATTGAATTATTAAACTTGAAACCAGGCGACTATAGGTTCTTATCAGAGCATGAAATTGAACAGCTTCAAAAATTATGATATTGTAAATAAAAAATAATTATTATGTTTGATTAGTAATCAAAAAGCAAATGTTAAAAAAGATACTCATCATCACCGGAATAATTGTTGTAGGTTTAATTGTATTCTTCAATTGGTTCAAAAAGGACACCAAAAAACACAGTCCTTCGGCCGTAACACAAATAAAGGATGGCGATTTAGCCATAACCATTAATTATTGTAGGCCTTATGCAAAAGGCAGGGTAATTTTTGGCGATGAGCAGGCCGAAGCCTTGCAACCTTATGGCAAATATTGGCGTTTAGGTGCCAATGAGGCCACTACTTTTGAAAATAACCAAAGCATTATGTTTAACGACAAAGAACTTGCTCCTGGAAAATATTCCATGTATGCGTATCCTGGGGCGACGCTCTGGACCATCTGCATTAACAAGGAATGGGACAGATGGGGTGCCCAAGAAGCCAATGCAGAGCAAGATGTTTTTAGAACCGAAGTTCCTTGCAATAACAAAGCACCATTTGAAGAGCAATTTTCTATTAATTTTGAACCAAAAGATACCACAAACACCTTTCAATTGGTTTTCCATTGGGACAAAACTGAGATAAAAGTTCCGATAAAAAGGAAGTAATAAAGTTTTTTACTGTTCAAATTTTATTTGTCCATTCTTTAATTTTTTTTAAGCCTGAAGGGCTTGAATAATAATAGCCCCGCATAAAATGCGAATTGCTGCAATTTCAAAACCCCGCATTTTATGCGGGGCTATTGTAGTTAAAGCCTTTCAGGCTTTGCATTAACTTGTAAAAATAAACTTTCAATTTAAACATTGCGGTTTAGCACTTTGGTTTAACCTCACTATATTGTAGTTCAAACAAAATCCACAAAATTGAAAATTTATTAAAATCAAGAACACAATCTAATGTGGTCTTAATAAATCAGAGTTTTAATTACAAGAAAAATAGCAACCCAACTAGGATTAAAATTGGCAATAAAATTGGGAGGCTATATTTTGCCATGTACTTTCCAAAGCTTGGCATTTTAACACCAGATTGTTCGGCAATGGCTTTAACCATAAAGTTTGGACCGTTGCCAATATAGGTCATGGCACCAAAGAAAACAGAGCCAACTGAAAGTGCTTTGAGTAAATTAACACCTTCACTATTCATAAATTGGTGCACATCTGCCACGCTGTTGATGCTTAAATCGGCATTAGATAAAATGAGTGCAAAAACATTGAGGTAAGTTGGCGCATTATCCAAAACGCTGCTAAAAAATCCGCTAGACCAATAAATTAAGCTCGGTGTTAATACCAAAGAATCGCTTTGCGCATGGGCAAATACCTCTAACGATTGCAGAGCCGGCATCATGCACAAGAAGATACCAAAAAACAAAAAGGCCACTTCTTTAATGGCATCAAAATCGAACTTATTACTTTGTAAGGCCTTTTTATCTGCAAAACGGTAACATAAAAATGAAGCAGATAGTTGAATCAACTCGCGCAGGTACGACAATTTCTTTCCGTGGTAAGCAATAT
>CAMCJW010000237.1 GCA_945875195.1 Chitinophaga pinensis
GCCTATCGTTCTGCCAAATTATATTATAATATGGGTGAATATAAAAGCGCTATCGTATCTTTGAAAAATATTTCGAGAGAATTTCCAGAAATGGAACAAAAGGAAGAGGTTGATTATTTGGTCCTTGAATCAAACTATTTATTGGCAAAAAATAGTGTGGCTGAAAAGCAAAAAGAAAGGTACAATAATACTTTAAAGTCCTTTGAAGAGTTTGAAGAGCTATATACTGAAAGCAGTAAATACATGAAGAATGCTAAAGTGATCAAAGAAAAATCTAATTTAGCTTTGGCGAAAATTAACCAAAAGGAAAAATAATGAAGAATTTTATAGTTATTTTGCTTGGTGTTATTGTGCTATTTGGTCTCTGGTGGTTAAGTAAAGACCAAGAAACATTGCCTAATGTTTTAATGGCACAAGACACTACCGAAATAAATATTGAAGAAGGAATAGAGGGAGAAAATGATAAAATAACAGAGAGTGCAGATTCAAGTAGCATGCAAGATGAGGTAAAAGCTGAGTTTTTAAGAAAAACCTACACAAATTGCTTGTCTACCATTTATAAAATTCCCAATTCGCATGTTGAGGAATTAGAAAACAGTGTGGAGAGTATTTCCTTTATAAATGCTTATGTTAACGGAATACACCACATGTTGTATTTCGATAATGGAATTTGTACCTCCGATGAAATTTTAAAAGATTAATTAATAAATATAAATATGGCTAACAACAATTATCAAAACGTTCCCTCAACCACCATCGCGCGTGATTTGAGAAAATTAGAAAAAGGTACCGACAATATTTATGAGTCGATTGCCATCATTTCAAAGCGTGCTAATCAAATTAGTGCTCAATTAAAAGAAGAATTGCACGGTAAATTAGATGAATTTAACAACGACAGCGATACCTTAGAAGAGGTTTTTGAAAATCGTGAACAAATAGAAATTAGCATGCATTATGAGCGTTTGCCTAAGGCCACTCTAATTGCAACTCAAGAATATTTAGACGATAAAATTCATTTTCGCAATCCAGATAAAGAAAAGCGTTTGGCGGAAGAAAACTAATTCCTTATTTTGCTTAGATGCTTGAAGGAAGAAAAATACTAATTGGAATAAGCGGGAGCATTGCAGCATATAAAATTGCTACATTGACCCGCTTATTTGTTAAAGCAGGTGCCCAAGTTAAGGTGGTCATGACTCCTGCTGCTCACGATTTTGTTACACCAGTAACGTTGGCTACTTTGAGTAAAAATCCAGTGAATACAGCCTTTGTGAAGAACAATGCTGGCGAGTGGACCAATCATGTGGAGTTAGGTTTATGGGCTGATGTGTTTTTGATTGCCCCTGCTTCTGCAAATACCATTGCCAAAATGGCTCATGGAATTTGTGATAACCTTTTATTGGCAACTTATCTTTCTGCTAGGTGCCCTGTAATGTTTGCTCCTGCCATGGATTTGGATATGTTGGCTCATACCGCAACTCAAAAAAATATAGCTATTCTACAAGGTTTTGGCAATAACCTAATTGAACCAAATTCTGGTGAATTAGCAAGTGGATTAGAAGGTAAAGGAAGAATGGCCGAACCCGAAGAAATATTTCAATGCATAAACTCATTTTTCAATAAACAACAACTTTTAAAAGGTAAAACAGTTTTAATTACTGCTGGTCCTACCTATGAGCACATTGACCCAGTAAGGTTTATTGGAAATCACAGTTCAGGCAAGATGGGTTTTGCCATAGCAGATGCAATGGCTGCACATGGGGCAAAAGTAATATTAATTGCTGGTCCTAGCTCTCAACAAGCCAAAAACACTCATATTACCAGAATAAACGTTACCTCAGCAGCCGAAATGTTTGAGGAATGTTTAAAGGTTTATTCAAAAACGGAGATAGCTATTTTATGCGCCGCGGTGGCAGATTATGCGCCTGTTCAAGTAAGTACAAGTAAAATAAAAAAGGCTGGAAATTTATTAAACATTGAGCTACATCAAACAAAAGACATTTTAAAGGAGCTGGGAAAATTGAAGAAAAAAAAGCAACTTTTGATTGGCTTTGCGCTCGAAACCGATAATGAAGAGGCTAACGCCTTGAAAAAAATGAAAGAAAAAAATTTAGATTTCATTGTATTAAACTCGCTCAATGACAAAGGTGCAGGCTTTGGATTTGATACCAATCAAATTAGTATTTTACATCACAATGGCACTAAAAAAAGTTTCGGTTTGAAGCCTAAAAAAGATGTGGCTCAAGATATTGTTGAACAAATAATTCAATTATTACATGTTTAAAAAAATTGCCATTTGTATTTTATCGTTACTGTTTGGTATACCTAGTTTTTCCCAAGAATTCAATTGCAGGATTAAAATTAACGACCAACAAGTACAAATATCCGACAAAACAATATTCAGAGGCTTGGAGCAACGCCTACAAGATTTTATGAACAATGCACGTTGGACCAATGAGCAGGTGGCAAACAATGAAAGGGTAGAGCTCAATATTGAAATCTTTATTTCGGGTTACAATCAAACAACTTATGAGTACCAAGCTACTGCTGTTATTCAAAGTAGGAGACCTGTTTATGGTGCTAACTACACCACCACATTGTTTAGCTTTAATGATGAAAATTGGGATTTTAAATACCAAGACCAAGATCGTTTAGAATACCAAGATGGTCAGTTTTTAGGAGATTTATCTTCCTTATTAAGTTTTTATGCTTTCTATACTTTGGCCTTAGATTTTGATAGTTTTTCATTAGAAGGTGGAACTAATTTATTTAATAAGGCGCTTCAAATATCTACTTTAGCAGGACAAACAAGCTCAAAATCTGGTTGGAAACCATTTGAAAAGTCATCAAGAACTCGCTACAATTTAATTGACAACATTTTAAACGAAAGGTTCAGGCCATTAAGAAATGCTTATTATATCTATCACCGCAAAGGATTAGATCAATTTACAAAAGATGCATTTCAAGCGAGAAAACAAATCACAGCTTGATTAGAGCAAGTAAAAAAGGTGTTTAAAATATCTCCAAATACAGTGATGTTGTTGGTGTTTTTTGAAGCCAAAAGTGATGAGTTGGTGAGCATTTTTAAAGGTGCTGATGATATTGAAAAGCCCAAAGCAATTGAGCTTTTGAGCGAGATAAATATTTCCAACATTTCTAAATACGAAAAAATTAAAACATAGGTTTATTTGCAAATAGCTTAATTAAATACAGGTATGTCGGATCATATACACCATCATAATGAAGAGCACTTCAGTGGAAGTGAAATTGTTAGAGACATTGTTATTGGAATGAGCGATGGATTAACAGTTCCATTTGCATTGGCTGCTGGCTTAACAGGCGCTGCTCAAGGTAATGGCGTAATTGTTACTGCAGGCTTAGCAGAGATAGTGGCAGGTAGCATTGCTATGGGTTTAGGGGGGTATTTGGCGGGAAAAACCGAAATTGATCATTATGCCAGCGAGCTTAGGCGTGAATATTTGGAAGTTGACACGCATCCCGAAAAGGAAAAGCAAGAGGTGCGCGATGTATTCAATGAGTATGGCTTAAGTGAATCTTCTACTGAATTAATTATAGAAGAGCTTTCAAAAGACAAAGACAAATGGGTGAAGTTTATGATGCGCTACGAACTGGGCTTGGATCAACCCGATATCAATAGAGCTAGGCAAAGTGCGTTAACAATTGGAATCTCTTATATCATAGGAGGCATTGTACCATTAAGTACCTACTTCCCAATTTTCTCAGATAATGCACACGATGGTTTCATTTACTCATGCATCATTACTGCTATTTGTTTATTCACATTTGGATTCTTTAAAACCAAGATAATAGGACAACCTCCTTTGATTGGAGCCTTTAAAACCCTATTTATTGGTGCATTGGCAGCAACTGCCGCTTATGTGATTGCAAGAATGATTGGTGGTTAACTATATTTGTAACATAAATATGTTTTATGCTTAAAAATATCCTTTTTGCTTTTTTATTCTTATTAAGTTTTACTTCTTTTTCTCAAAATACAGGTATTGTTATTGGTGAAGTAAATAATGGTGTTTACCAGTTTAAAGATTGTCAAGAATCATTAACCAAAGCTATTGAATGGACTTTTAAAGATGGCACAAAGGTGAGCGAAATGAGCATTACTCAGATGGGTAACGACTATTATATTTTGGCTACTTGTTTGAATCAAGGCAGAAAAAGAATTGCAGCCATTGATTTGGATTTGGTAGGAATAGAATTTGTGTTAAAAGAAGATGCTTTTTTTAAGATGTGTTCTGCTGTTGCCTGTGAAAATTGCAGGTTCTTTTTTGAAAGCAATAAAATAGTGGCATGTAAATGCGAAGAAACTGGAACAATCAGTAATCACTGTCATTACAAGTCAAGCCCTGCCACAAGTTTTTATGCTAATTTTCAGCGGTCACTGCGCATGAACCAAGAAAAGCATTAACGTTTTTCCCAAAAGAGTTTGTTGGGTGAGTACTTTTTTTCGCGCTTTAAATTAAACTTCTTAATTGCATAAGTATTGAAGTGCTCTAATAACTCTTCAACAGAATCTGTAACCAATAAGTTATCTTTTAAATCAGTTTCTGAAATGGTTTTATGCCTTACCATATCTTGTGTTAATTCAGTTAAGTTTTTCCAATAATCTTTTCCAAATAAAACCACTGGAAACTCTTTAATCTTTCCTGTTTGTATTAAGGTAAGCGCTTCAAACATTTCGTCCATAGTTC
>CAMCJW010000238.1 GCA_945875195.1 Chitinophaga pinensis
CTGGAGTTTCCCCAAAAATAGTGATTTAGATGATTTCACTCTAGACTTGATAGGCAAAGGAAATTTTTTAAAAGTGAAATGAATCTTTTTTTGTTGAAAAATAAGTTTCCCCAAAAAATTTGCGTCCAATGTGCTAAAATGCAATTCCGACAAAGACTTCAGCACATTTATGGACACAAACTCTTTAACCGCATTGCGATTAAAAGCGCAAGTAAATAAATTTTCGGGAATCTTATCTAGTGGATTGCAAAAAACCAAGAAACGTCTTATTAGAGAAATGATTTATGGCATTCAAGCTAGCAAGGACGTTAAGTTAAGCAACATTAGTAGGGCATTACAGGAACCTATACCTCTAATTAAAACCGAGAATAGATTAAGTAGAAACCTGGATGACGAAGATTATTCCGATAAAATCAACTCTGAGATATTGCGAATAGGCACAAGGCATATTACTGAGGATATGGTAATAGCCATAGACCCAGGAGATGTTTGCAAGCCATATGCCAAAGCTATGGAACATATGTGCAAGCTTTATGATGGAGATAAGAAATTGCCCGCTGTAGGCTACCATTTATGTCAAGTTACAGCAGCAAATCTTGAGCACAACAAAATTGTTCCGTTACATTGTGAGCTTTACTCAACCGCAGAAGGTCAGGTTAAAAATAATACTGAAAAGATTACAGAAATAATATCTAAGGTAAAAGCATCAATTGGAAAAGTAGGTACATGGGCGATCGACAGGGAGGGTGATAACCAAGAGATAATAAAACACTTCTTGGACAACAAACTCACCTTTGTTACTCGGCTAAAAACTACAAGATGGCTGCATTTTGATAAAAATACAGCAAAGCAGGTTGCCACAAAAAGATTATGCCGCCACATAAAGAAAAAATATAAATCTAAATTGGTTAGCATAGTCAATGGTAGGGAGATGGAACGAATGCTAACATATAGCACGTCTGTTGTAGCATTGCCTGAAATGCCTGATGTTTGGCTAAATGCTGTAATTGTGGAAGGATGGGGAGAGGTGCCAACGGTTCTTTTAACTAACTTAGAAGTGGATCAAGAAAATCCTTTAACCCTGCTAAGGGTTGTAGAGTGTTATCTTACTCGTTGGAAATGCGATGAGTGTTTTAGATATATAAAGCAATCATACAATACCGAAGATGTTAGAGTAAGAAGCTATAATGGGTTACGAAATATTATTGCTATGGTTCATGCAATAGCATATTTTACAAGCATCTTCATCGGAATAAACATTAAGCTTAAAATCATGATAGAGAAAATTTATATCATGTCTAAGCGATTTTTTGGAATCCCGAATTTCTTCAACTATGCGATGGCAGATGGTATTTACAATCTCCTAAAATCAACTAAAACAGGTTTAGTTAACTTCATAAAAGTTAAACCACCACCAAATTTTCAACTAAAATTATTCCCAAGTTGATTATTTTTGGGGAAACTCCAGTAAAATAATCAATTTGGGGAGAAGTTAAGTTGAAAATTGGGAGTGTTACGAGCCAAAAGGGATTTAAGTTTTTAAATTTTGATGTAAATTGGCTTATATTTCAATTAATTGGCTTCTCTATATAGGTCAACCAAAATTTTCACCATCCTTGGAGGAAGTTTCAAACCAAACCAAAGCCTGCTGCTTTCCGTTACGCTCCAGCCAGCGGGCTTTTTTGCGCCATCGACCTTCGTCAACCATAGAGTTAGGGATTATTTCATGATCCCGTTTGGGGGAGGCTTCAAAACAAACAAAAGCCTGTTGTCTTGCGCTGCGCTCCAGCCAACGGGCTTTTGTTTTTTTTGGCGGAGAGGGGGGGATTCGAACCCCCGGTACCTTGCGGTACACAAACTTTCCAAGCTTGCACGATCGGCCACTCTGACACCTCTCCAATAATGAGCAAAAATAAGAAAAGTGCGGGGTTTGACAAGGATCACTTAAACTAATACCTATTCACTGCTGATTATTGCCTAAATTGCGACTCATTTTTATCTATGACCTATACAACTAACAGATGGTTTTCTTTTAAAACAAAGCTCAAGTATGGCTTTGTGGCTTTTGCAATAGTAATCCTGCATCCCTTTTCCATATACGCGCAACATGCATGTGCGCTTGGCAAACAAAAAGCAGTTAGCATCCTAAACAAAGCAAATGCTAGCAATGCGCAAATGGACCAAATGGAAAAATATGATGTTGTTTTTCACCACCTAGATTTAAAGGTGGAAAGAAATAGCATTGCAATAGCTGGTAACGTAAAAACAATTGCAAAATCAAGAGTTGCCGCGCTTGATACCATCCTGTTTCAACTTCACGCCAACTTTATTGTCGATTCTATTATTGGTTCAAACCGTAATAAAATTAGCTTTACAAGATTACCTGATATTATTCAATTGGTTTTGCCAAATCCAATTAATTTTGGTGAAACATTTGAGGTGCAGATATACTACCGCGGCATTGCTCCTAGTGGCGCTAGTGCGGCTATTGGTAATGGATTTAGCACTAGAGCCTCCCCTACTTATGGCAATCAAATAACTTGGAGTTTGAGTCAGCCATATAGTGCTTACGAATGGTGGCCATGCAAGCAATCTTTGCAAGACAAAATAGATTCAGTATATATTTCTATAACCACAGATACATCCAATAAAGTTGGTTCAAACGGTTTGCTCAAAAGTATTACGCCTATGGGCAATGGCAAACACAAATACCATTGGCAATCAAATTACACAATAGACTATTATTTGGTAATGGTTACCGTGGGGCAATACACAGAATACTTAGATTATGCAAAACCAAAACAAATAGCAGATAGCGTTTTGATCCAACATTATATCTATAATAACCCTCTTGCTTACAGTAACAATGTAAATAGCATTAAGGCAACAAAATCAATGCTTGAAACCTTCTCAGAAACTTACGGACTTTACCCATTTTACAAAGAAAAATATGGCCATGTAATGGCACCGTTTAGCGGTGGTATGGAGCACCAAACCATGACGAGTTTGGGTATTTTTAATTTTGGTTTAGTAGCCCACGAATTGGCGCACCAGTGGTTTGGAGATAATGTAACTTGTGCTACTTGGAAAGACATTTGGTTAAACGAGGGCTTTGCCACTTATTCTGAATACTTAGCGGCCAAATACCTAACCACCCCGAGCAATGCTTTAGCTGTTATTACTAAAATTCAAAATGATGCCAAGCCTGGAGTTGGCTCTGTATATTGTGCTGATACCACTAATGTGCCCCGCATTTTTAGTAGCTCATTGACTTATAACAAAGGCGCAAGTGCTATTCGCGTTTTACATTATTTATTAGGAGATTCTTTGTTTTTGAAAGTTTGTTCAACTTATCAAACAAGGTTTGCCAATGGCAATGCCACAACCAATGATTTTAATTTATTGGTAAATGAATTGAGCAAGAAAAACTACGACTACTTTTTTAACCAATGGATTTATGGCGCGGGTTGGCCAACATACAGTGTAAAGTGGAACCAAATTGCTGATACCCTTTTAGTGTCGGTTTTTCAAAGTAATGCGCAAAGTGCTAGCAATTTGGTTGATTTACCATTGCCGTTTTTGATTAAAACATTGCAAGGAGATTCACTTATATTTTTGCAACAAAGTGGTGCAACTGGGTTTTATAAAATAAAAAATACGCGCCAAATTAGCAACCTTGAAATGGATCCAGAAAGCTGGATTTTAAAATCTGCTAATATTTTAAAAGACCCTACTTTAACAGGTATTAATAGTTTGGAAAGCAATGTAAAAATACAAGTTTTCCCGAACCCAGTTAATGACATATTGAGCATTAAAATACAAACTAAAGGGCAATATTCTGCCACTTTGTATGACCTAAATGGGAAAATTTGCGGAAAATTTGCCTTTATCGATGCAGGAGAAATAAATACCGGTGTACTTCTACAAGGCTTATATTTATTGGTTATTGAAGACCAAACGGGAATGAGTTACCAGCAAAAAATATTGGTTCAGACCAAATAAAAGCTTAATTAATTGATTAATAATGAGAAAAGCCAATTAATTGATTATCTTTGAGCCCTAATTCTAAATTTGAATTAACTAAATATTTTTTTTATGCCAACTGGTTCAGTAAAATTTTTCAACGAAAGCAAAGGCTTTGGTTTTATCAAGAGTGACGATAACGGAAACGAGCTTTTCGTACATGTTACAGACACTATCGACAAAATTCAAGAAAACGACCTTGTTACTTTCGAAATCGGCGAGGGAAAAAAAGGCCCTACAGCTGTTAACGTAAAGTTAAAAAACTAATTCCACTCACTCCAATAATTTTGGAGTTTGATAATAATATTATCCCAAGAGGTTTTTCGTTATTGTCCAACCCTCAATAGTCTGTTACAAACGACCTATTGAGGGTTTTTTTTTGCCTAACAAGCAATCTTATTTGACAGAGTTGCGCATAATGCCTATTTTCGCCCTAGTATTTCTTGGTCTCGTAGTTCAATGGATAGAATAGATGTTTCCTAAACATTTGATAGCAGTTCGATTCTGCTCGAGACTACTTTTTTAAAGTGAAAATGGCCTTTTTGAGAATTCTTATCCCGATACTTTTTACACTTTCAATTTTAAGTTGTAAAAAGCCTTGTCCCAATCCAGAGCCATGGCAATTTGTGCCATGGGACAGCGAATTTAAAGCATTAATAA
>CAMCJW010000239.1 GCA_945875195.1 Chitinophaga pinensis
GCGGCAGATATCATTATACACAAAGCAACCACAGTGCCTGTTGGTAAAGACCAAGAACAACATTTAGAAATGGCCAGAACCTTTGGTAATAGGTTCAATAGAATATATGAAAAGGCAATTTTTCCTGAACCTTATGCCTTTAATTATGGTAAAGAATTGGTTAAAATACCAGGCTTGCAAGGAGGCGGGAAAATGAGTAAGAGTGACGGTGATGGCAATGTAATTAACTTGATTGATTCACCAGATTTGATTAGAAAAAAATTGAGCAGGGCTGTTACAGATACAGGTCCAACCGAAATGAATACTAAGCCAAGTGATGCGGTTCAAAATTTATTTGATTTAATGAAGATTGTATCTGGTGAAGACAAACTCGTGCACTACCAAAATCTTTATAGCAATTGTGCAATCAGGTATGGCGATTTTAAGAAAGATTTGGCTGAGGACATGGTACTATTTTTAACCCCCATAAGAGAGAAAATTGCAGAAATTGATGCCAATCATCAACTACTGAAACAAGTGGTTCAAATTGGCAAAGAAAAAGCTTCTGAAAGTGCAAACAAAACTTTAAATGAATGCCGAGAAGCTATTGGGTTCAAACCGTTTTAAAAAAGCAATTACTATTTGCGCTCAAATCATAAGCTAAAATATCATTGAATAATCTAGCCTATTTTTTTGAATATTTTTTATAACGCAAACCTAAAACGACACTTGCTAAAATTACAATTTAACAAGTTTAGGTTTTTTGTTTCTTCTTTTGGGCCGAAGGAAACAAAACATTGTTCAAAATGAGTCGGTAACCTGGCGAGTTGGGATGCAAACTTAAATCAGTTGGCGGCTCTCCTACCTGGTGCTGGTAATCTTCTGGATCATGACCACCATAAAAAGTCCAGGTGCCTTTGCCGGCAGTACCATGAATATACCGTGCTTCATTGAGTGATTTGTTATCTCCTAAAATGAGCACATCACTTTTTATAAACGGCTTTCTAAATGCAGTGGTTTGACCCCAAAAACCTTTTACTGTGCTGGTATGATTTTGATTGAGCATTGCGGGAACCATATCCCATTTAGCGCTAAATTCAAATAAAGAAAACACATCATTGTCTTCTGAAACTGGCCTTGTGCCCTGCATGGCATCAATATAGCTGTGCTCATAAATCATAGGATCATAATACAATTTATAATCTTTAAAAGCGAACCCTTTGCCAAAATCAAGCTTTTTATCACCAGCCCAATCGGCAGGATCTCCATCAAAAACTTGCTCACAAATATCAACACCATCTGCTGCCAAAGCAATATCGTAGGTATCTGTGGCGCTGCACATGGCAAACATAAATCCGCCACCAAAAACATAATCTCTGATCTTTTTTGCAACTGCAAGTTTAAGCTCAGAAACTTTTGAGAAGCCATGTTTGGCGGCCATTGATTCATTTTCTCTTACTTCGGCTTGGTACCAGGCAGCATTTGCAAAACTAGAATAAAATTTTCCAAATTGACCTGTAAAATCTTCATGGTGCACATGAAGCCAATCATATAAACTTAGCTTTCCATCAAGCACTTCATCATCATAAACTACTTCATAAGGAATCTCTGCATAGGTGAGCACCAATGTAACTGCATCGTCCCAGGGTTGCTTTGTTTTAGGAGAGTATACGGCAATTTTTGGAGCCTTGAGTAAACGCACCATTTCTTTGTTAACCTCGGGAGCTGCTATTTCCATTAGTATTTCTGTAACCTGCCCCTCACTTATAATGTCATAAGTAACCCCTCTTACCTTACATTCTTTTTCGAGCAATTCATTGTACATAAACATAAAGCTACCTCCTTTGTAATTGAGCAGCCAATTTACTTCAAGGTCTTTTTTTAGTACCCAATAAGATATTCCATAAGCCTTTAAGTGGTTCTTTTGTTCCTCATCCATTGGTATCAGTATGCGGGTACAAAAGGCACTGTTTGAACCTAAAATTATTGCAAATAAAAATAAAAGCTTTTTCATCTTTGAATTACAAATAACGTAAAAAACTTAGGATTTATTTTGTAAAATACTTTCACTTAAAAGTTTGTAAATGCTTAATAAGCTTGGGTGATGAGCTAATAGTTCTTGGTGTTTTTGGAGGGTCCCTAAATCATTTCTTAAAGCAGGCCCGGTTTGCGCTAAGCTTGGACTTAATATTTCAAGTTTGGAAACAGTTTCATGAATTAATGGTTTAAGAATCTCGAAAGGCAAATCATTTTCTTCTAAGAATTTTTGTGCCAATACAAATAAATGGTTGCTAAAATTATTAACTAAAACAGCAGATAGGTGTAATTGTTGCCTCTGAATTTCACTCACAAAGATTGTTTTTGCACCAATTTTATCAGAGAGAAACTCCAAAATCCTCAAATCGTTGGAATCATTTGATTCAATGCAAATTGGGCTATTAGAAAAATCTGCATAATAATTATTGCTAAAAGTTTGAATAGGCCAAAAAACACCTGATTGCTTGTGCTTATTCAATACCGATATTGATTCCATTCCAGAGCAATGCACCACAATTCCATTCACCTCAATTTGATTAGAAACCTCCTCAATAGCTTGGTCGGAAACGGCAAGAATATAAACGTCGCAATCGCTTGGAACCTCAGCCAAATCATCCACACAAGGAATATTAAACAATGTTGAGAATTCTTTGGCATGACTCAAAGTTTTTGAATAAACACCCTTTAACTCAATACCATTATTAATAAACGCATTGGCTAAATTTTTGGCCAATTTACCAGTACCAATTATAAAAACACTAAACACTACTGCTCCCTTTCATTTAATTCAAACATAATTAAAATATAAATCAAGTTCATTTAAAAGAAAGATTAAAAATTTGATTTTTATTTTCTTAATAATTTGATATTTTAGCAGCTTAGTAATTACAACCATGAAAAACCTATCACTTTTATGTTATTTAGTTATTGGTCTTGGCCAAATATTATGGGCTCAAACTGCTGACCACAAATGGGCTTTGGGGCTTAATTTTGGAATTTCAGAATACTGTGGCGATTTAGGGAATGGTTTTTTAAAATTTGATTTAGGATCAAATAGAATTTATACAAGCAATAAAATCACAATTACTAATAGCAAACCTGGTTATGTGGGATTAAATGCTTCAAGGTATATAAATACCCGTTTTGACTTGAACATGTCTTTACTCAGAGGGGAAGAAGGATACTTTAGAAATATAGATTATTATTATAATTCTAAATTTACTTATGCAGATGTTACTGCTCGTTGGAAATTTATGGCAAAGGATTATGCTAGATTTACGCCTTATTTTATGGGTGGAATTGGAACCAGGTACACAGATTACAATAGTGGAAATGACTTTAGTAAAGATGGAACTCTAGATCTAGTGATTCCTATTGGAATTGGTATGAATATAAAATGTGAGGAAAGATTTTATATCAATATTCAATCCTATTATGGTTGGACGAATGGAGATAAGGTAGAAGGTTTAGCAAAATACACCAGATTTTCTTATGATCAGTTATGGCATCATTCTGTAGGAGTAAGTTTTTTATTGGGTAAATAAAAACATTGGCAAACATAAATTGGAAAAACAAGGTAATTATTTTGAGTTATTACATGAATTTTTACAATGGAATTGTTTTCTATTGAGTAATCAAAATGGATGGTGTTTTTATCAATTGTTAAAGTATCTAGTTTATTTTGCCCCTTAATATTATTACTTTCAAAATAAATATTGATTACTTGCTCATTTAAAGTTATAGTTACTTCTTTTTTTTCTGCAGAACATAATACTGGCAAAAAAAAAGTTACTAAAAAAAGTAATGATAATTTCTCTTTAAATATTACCATTTAATTACCCTATATGTTTCGTACAATTTATCATTTTTTAGTTGCAAAAGGTACATCCCGCTCTTAATATTTTCTGTATTAATTAACCCATCTGTTATGCCATGAGAAACTTCAGAACCATTTATATTTAGTAATTTATACTCCAAAGGAATATTGTTTGAAGAAAGATTTATTTTTATTTCATCGTTAAATGGATTAGGGAAAATCTTTGATGTATTACCTAATTTATTATTCTCTTCTATTTCATTTGGAAGTTTTTTATCTATAACATAAAAGAATTGACCTCCGCCAATTCTTAAAATACCAAAGTTAAAACTTTTTGTTGCAAAACGATAATCATATGAATAAGATTCACCTGAACTTACAAATATTGTTGATGAACCATTAATTTTCCTGAAAAGTGAATCTTTATTATAATTTTCATTTTTAACTAATAAACATTCAAATGAACCATTAGGCAAAATTAATGTTCCAGATGCTTGAGCAGTTGTAATATATTTAAGTTTCCTTTTTACTAAATTTGAATCTTTATTTAATGGTGCAATAGGTGTTGGTAAGGAGAAAAAATCACCTTCACTTGTGTCAGAACTTCCATAAGAAAAAGGATAAGTATACAATTTTATTGGCTTTTTAGAAAAATCAAAAAAAACAGAATCGCCAAATGCATAATTATAATACATTAAACATTCCAAATACATTCCTTTAAAATTTTCACTTGTACCTAAAAAGCCACGAGAGTTCTTTGAAATTGGAATATTTTTTTTTATTAGGGTGGTGAATTTATTCGAAATTGGTATAT
>CAMCJW010000240.1 GCA_945875195.1 Chitinophaga pinensis
TGTATCATTACAAACCCCAAAAACACCCTCACCAACAAATTCAAACAAAAAGAAAACCCGAAACAATAGTCCCGGGTTTTCATATAATTAAATTAATAAGAAGCTAATGGCCAAAAGCCAATGGCCAACTGCCAGAAGCCAGCTGTCTACTCCTTAATCAACTCCAGTCAGTCGTATCTACGCTTTGGTTTGCTATCTCTATCACCGGTTGGTCTATCTCCACTTGGTCTGCTATCACCGCGGCTATCACTGCCACGTCTGTTGCCACCAAATCCGCCTTCCGAACGACCACCAGATCTTTCTCTCACTCTTCTTTCTCCACCACCAAATGATCTTCTTCCTCCGCCTTCAGATGAACCTCCACCATACGATCTTCTTTCACCACCTTCTGATGAACCTCCTCCACCGTATGATCTTCTTCCTCCGCCTTCTGATGAACCTCCATATGATCTTCTTCCGCCTCTATCGCCACCGCCACCATATGATCTTCTTTCTCCACCACCTTCTGAACCACCTCTTCTATCACCGCTTACTTCTGCTCTCACAGTTCTATCGTTATAGTTGGTGCCATTCAATGCTTTTAAAATGGCAGGCACATGTTCTTCTTTGGCATCAACAAAGCTATATACACCACTAACATCAACATGTAAATCTTGCCAAGAAATGCTTGCAGCAGCAGCAACCCAATCCTTAAATCCACGAATATCAAATCCGTCTTTCTTTCCTAAGCTAACAAATATCCTAGTACCTCTTCCGCCTCTGCCACCAGAATCTCTGCTACCTCTGTCTCTATCGCCACCACGTTCTCCAGCGGTTAGGTTCAAGTCTGGTTCATGACTAAAATCTACAGAGAATCTGCGTAATTCTAGAGAAAGAAACTTTTGTAACAACTCTTCTTTATCAAGTGCCATCAATGATTCAATGCCTTTCATTACATGCGCATCAAAAATACTTGCATCAATTTCGGTATTGATAATGGTATCAGTAAAAGCTACTAATTTTTTATCTCTCACATCTTGCGCACTTGGGATCAAAACTTTTTCAAATTTGATATTACTCAAACGCTCAATGTCCTTTAATCTGCCACCTTCACGCATATTTAATAATGTAAACGAAACACCTAAATTACCAGCTCTACCTGTTCTACCACTTCTATGTGTGTAGTTTTCAATATCATCTGGCAAATGGTAATGTATTACGTGCGTTAAGCCAGAAACGTCAATTCCTCTGGCAGCAACGTCTGTTGCCAATAAAATCTTAACTGCATGGTGACGGAATCTACCCATTACTTTTTCGCGCTGCCCTTGGCTCAAATCGCCATGTAAACAATCTGCGTTGTAACCATCTTTTATTAACTTATCGCTAATATCTTGAGTCTCCAATCTGGTAGTACAAAAGATAATGCAATACAAGTTGTCCGAATTATAATCTACAAAACGCTTCAAAGCAGCATACTTATCTTTTGCATGCACTGTTGCATACTGATGGGTAATATTAACATTACCAGAATTTGATTTACCTACACTAATTTCAACCGCATCTTTCATGTAACGGTTGGCAATATTGCGTATAGATTTAGGCATGGTAGCACTAAACAAACAAACACGTTTTTCTTCAGGGGTATGACCCAAGATGTACTCTACATCTTCTTCAAAACCCATGTTTAACATTTCGTCTGCTTCATCTAATACCACAAAATTTACGTTGTTGATATTGATGGCTTTACGCTTCATTAAATCCATTAACCTACCTGGAGTTGCAACCACAATGTGGGCTCCACGTCTAATGTCTCTAATTTGGCCTTCAATACTGGCTCCACCGTAAACTGCAACCACGTTAATTCCGGGTTTTTGTTTACTGTAACCAGATAAATCGCGAGAAATCTGCATGCAGAGTTCGCGAGTTGGGCAAATAACCAATGATTGGATGTGCTTGGCAGAAGGGTCAAGCAACTGCAAAATAGGCAGGCCAAATGCTGCTGTTTTACCGGTGCCCGTCTGGGCTAATCCTAAAATGTCGCGTCCGGTTTCTAAAAATACAGGAATCGTCTGCTCCTGTATAGGCGTTGGGTTCTCATAACCCAGTTCTTGAATCGCATTCAAGAGGGACTGCTCTACGCCTAGTTCACTAAAATTTTTCAAAGTACTTTATTAAAATTGAGCCGCAAAAGTACGATTAATATTTGGATTATAAGCTAAAGTGCTGAATTATTGTTGGTTTAATGATTTTTACCCCTGTTGCTCAGCCAGCTTATCCACCGCTTGTCCCCAAATTCATTGGGTATTTTACAAGTTTCGGTTTGAACCAAAAAATGACAGGATTTAATTATTTCTAGCTGTTTTTTGCTTTATAGTCCTAAAGAAAAATGTTGCTCCATTTTCAACCGCTAGGCAAAAAATATGCGGTTCAAAGATTAATTATTTTTATTCTTTGGTTAAGGTATGCCCGTTTGAAAAATTTATTTGAATGATACCTGCCTCCAAACTATAATATAAAAATGACTTATCTAAGGGATCGTAATTTCTGTAAATTTTCAATACATTATTATATGTTTTTCCATTAATTAATAATCCCTGTAAATACCAAGAATGACCAATTGGAGGAAGTTCTGAATCTCGGTAAAAATCATAATCATGAATTACAATATGAAAATCAGCTCCAAAAAGGCTATTAGCAGATATTTTCACATAATATTCTATATCGGAATTATAATTGTTTGTTTTAAAATTGTACCCTTCAAACCCTTTAACATGAGTTAATTTGGTATTGCACCTATCTTCTAAAAATTCATAAGCGTTATAGTACCCCTTAATTAATCCTTCACCTTGAAAAGTAAAAATCGCACCTGTTTCAGATTTAAAAGTTAAAGAATCGTTTCCAGAATAACTTGTTAAGGCTTTTTTATAAATCGCAGGGTTTGCAATTTCTATGGTATCAATTATTGGGGTTTCATCACATGGCTTTCTCTCGCATCCAACCGATAAGAATAGGTTAAAAAGTAAGTAAACAAACGAAAGGTATTTTATATTTTGGGCGTAGTTTTTCATTAAATTGTCTCTCTTTTGAAGGGCTATTTGTTTTATGAGAAGAATTATAAAACAAAGAAAGAATTTTTTATTTGAATATTGTCCTATTGTTTAAGTTTTATTAATTCGAATGTTGTCTCGGGAAGCTGAATTTTAATTGAAAAATGTTATTTATCCAAAAGACCTAAAGGCCTATAGGTGATTTTGTTGCAAATTCAATCCCGGGCATAAATGCACTGGGCTATTAATTTACATGCTATTTAGAAAACATGTGACCTGCCGGAAAAGGAGACGCGATAAATCGACGTCTCTACGGGTTATTAACCCGGTTAATATAGCATAAATTACAAAACCTGCGACCTACTAGAAAAGGAGACGCGATAAATCAAGCTTATTAGCACTTTAACCTAGGCACAAACCTAATCCCAATCGTCACCCTGAGCCTGTCGAAGGGCTGCATCAATGAAAGCCTACCTAGGGGCAAAAAAAACTTGCAACATCAAACATTAGCTATATATTTGCGCCACTTATCCAGAAAGACGGAGGGAATAGGCCCTATGATGTCTTGGCAAGTTCGTTAGCTAACCAGCTAGCGTATAGTGCTAATACCTTATTCGTGGTTTTTCACCCGAATGCTGATAAGTGAATGATTGCCTCTCACAAGGTCTCAAACACAAGCCAGCAATTTCTTTCAGGATTAAATATGCTATTAGCCTTTAGCTTCCGATGCATCGGGAGGCCATTAGCATATTTTAATTTATAAAAAAGCCAGAAGCTAGAGGCCAGAAGCCAAAAGCCAATGGCCAAAAGCTTTATTATGAACATACAAAATATATTAAAAGATCGCATTCTAATCCTCGATGGAGCCATGGGCACCATGATTCAACGCCACAAGTTGGAAGAGGAAGACTTTAGAGATGAGGCTCTCAAAAATCATCCGCATCCTTTAAAGGGTAATAACGACTTATTGTCTATTACCAAACCGGATATTATCAAAGGCATTCACCGCCAGTATTTTGAAGCGGGTGCCGATATGGTTGAAACCAACACATTTAGCGGCACCACTATTGCTCAAGCCGATTATCACCTTGAGCATTTGGTAGATGATATCAACTTTCAATCAGCAAAAATTGCCCGCGAAGTTGCAGATGAAATGACGGCCAAGGAACCTCATAAACCGCGCTTTGTAGCTGGTGCTATTGGTCCCACAAATAGAACTTTGTCGCTAAGCCCAGATGTAAACGACCCAGGCTACCGCGCAGTTATTTTTGATGAATTGGTAACGGCCTACAAACAACAAGCCCGCAAATTACTAGAGGGTGGCGTAGATGTATTGTTAATTGAAACCATATTCGATACCCTCAACGCAAAGGCTGCCTTATTTGCAGTGGATGAGCTCTTTGAAGAACTTGGCAAAAAATGGCCAGTAATGATTTCCGGCACCATCACCGATGCCTCTGGCAGAACCTTGTCGGGTCAAACCACCGAAGCATTTTTAATTAGCATGCAGCACATGCCTTTGTTGAGTATTGGCTTAAACTGTGCTTTAGGTGCAAGTGCCCTCCGACCATACCTACAAGTGATGGCAACGCATTCACCTTTCTTTGT
>CAMCJW010000241.1 GCA_945875195.1 Chitinophaga pinensis
TCATGCATATTGCCGATGTTTTAGCAAGTGGGTGGTAGAAAAAAAATAATTAATCAACAAAATAAAAACTCAAAAAAATGGAACCTACAATTATCTCCTCAAAATCTGGCGTATCAGCCGCCTCCTTTATTACTGGTGTTTATGGCTGGATGATGCTAGCACTGTTGCTTACAGCAATAACTTCTGTTTTAACTGTTAGCTCTGAACCTTTGTTAAATTTTGTGTTCAATACCCCATTTGTTTTCATGGGTTTAATTTTTGGCGAACTTGGATTGGTTTGGTACCTGAGCGCACGCGTTATGAAAATGAGTAACCTTACCTCAATATTACTCTTTCTAGCCTATGCTATTTTAAATGGTATTACCTTATCTGTAGTATTGTTAGTTTATTCTGGTGCGGCTATTTCAACGGCATTTTTAGTTACTGCGGGTACTTTTGGCATCATGAGTGCTGCTGGTTATTTTACAAAGAAAGACTTAAGTGGTTTTGGCTCGCTTATGATGATGGGTTTAATTGGTATCATACTTGCCAGTATTGTAAACTATTTTATCAAAAGCGATGCCATGGGTTACATCATTTCATATGTTGGTGTAATGGTATTTGTTGGCTTAACAGCCTATGATACTCAAAAAATAAAAAACATGGCTCATGAGTTAGAAGAAGACCAATTAAAAAAGGCATCCATCATGGGTGCGCTAACTTTATACTTAGACTTTGTGAACCTATTTTTGATGTTACTTAGAGTATTAAATAGAAGGTAAAATTCAAATAACTTAAATTTGGCTTTCAGATAGCTTTTATAATTCTGAATTCAGAATTAAAAAAATATGATTTACAGCAAAATCCGATTACACCAATTTACGCAAGATGTTTTTATTAAATGCGGTATGCCCGCATCTGATGCTGCGCTTGCAGCAGATGTTTTGCTCAGTGCAGATTTGCGTGGGATAGACTCGCACGGGGTTGCTCGTTTAAGTGGTTATGTGCGCTTGTATGAAGCTGGTAGAGCAAACATGGATGCGCATCACAAAGTAATTCACCAAACGCCCTCTACTGCAACCATTGATGCGGATAGTGGTTTAGGTTTGGTAGTTGCGCCAAAGGCAATGGAATTGGCCATAGAAAAGGCAAAACAGGTAGGAACTGGTTGGGTGGCCATTCAAAATTCTAACCACTTTGGCATTGCTGCTTACCATGCCGTGAAAGCTTTACCTCATGATATGATAGGCATAAGTATGACCAATGCTAGTCCGCTTGTGGCACCAACTTATTCAAAGGAACGGATGCTAGGAACTAATCCTATATGTATTGCATTTCCGTCTGGGCAAGAGCTCCCTTTTGTAATAGATATGGCAACTTCCAATGCAGCCAATGGTAAATTAGAAATTGCCCAAAGATTGAATAAAGAGCTGCCGAATGGTTGGGTTCAAACCAAAGATGGAAGCCCAAGCATTAATGCCAATGAATTGAAAAATGGTGGTGCTCTTTTGCCTTTAGGTGGCCACAAAGGCTATGGTTTAGGCGCTGCGGTAGATATTTTAAGTGCGGTACTTTCAGGTGCAAATTATGGGCCATGGGTGCCTCCATTTGTAGCTTTTTTAAATCCGTTGGAGAACCTACCTGGCAATGGAATTGGCCATTTTTTAGGAGCCATGCGCATTGATGCATTTAGGCCAGCTGCAGACTTTAAATTACATATGGACAATTGGATTACTCGGTTCAAACAGGCTCAAAGAATTGATCCTAATCAAGAGATTTTTATACCCGGTGAAATTGAATTTAACACGAACAAGGATAGAGAATTAAACGGTATTCCTTTACATGAGGTGGTAGAAAAAGACTTACAAGAATTGGCACAAAAATTAGGTTTGAACCTATAACCAGTTTTTCCTTTTAAACCATTGGAAAATGGAAATCGTTATCACAACCATTAGTAATATTATGCCTGGATAACCCCATTTGTGCGTTAGTTCTGGCATGTATTGAAAATTCATTCCATATACACCTACAATAAAAGTTAAGGGCAAAAAGAAAGCAGAAAAAACAGTAAGAATTCTCATTACCTCATTGGTTTTTTGCGAGGACAATGATATGTACAAGCTCACCAGGTTATTAATATTATCATGCAATTCATCCGCTTCTGTTTCTAACCTCAATTGATAATCCCTCATGTCTTCATAAAAAGAATTTTTTTGATGGGAGTTTGGTAATGCCTCAATCACTTGCTTTGAAATGGAGTTTAACTTCTTAATTACGCCAGCTTTTCTTTTAATCAAATAGAGCCTTCTCAATAAATCTGGCACCTTCTTTTTCAGAAAAATATTCGAATCATACACATCCATTTCTTGGTCCATTTTGTTTAGCGGACCACTAAATGTTTCCATAGAATTTTTGATGATTTTGCAAACAATATCAAATGGATGCTTAACACTTTTTTCATTCGCATATTTGTCGGAAATGCGATTGATAAAATCAGTTTCGCTTCTATGGATGGTTAGGATAAATGATTTATTGTAAAAAATTGCCACTTTTCTAGTTAACTGCCTAATGTTGTCGCTTTCAACTTTACACTCCGAATCAAAAAATCTGATGATGATAAAAAAGTATTTCTCAAATGCCTCATATTTTGGCAAATGTTCAGATTGCAAGCAATCAATTACTGCCGCTTCGGGCAAATTGTATTCCAAGGCCAAATCTTTAAGCTGCTGCTCGCTTGGGTTAAAGACATCCTTCCATTCAAATCCAAATCCTTTTTCTGTAAAGTTAGATAGCATTGTTTTGATATTTCATGGTAATTATGGGAAATTAGGAATAATATTTTAAACAAAAGCCTTTTTATGAGATTTTTTTTTCGGCCCTAGTTATTTGAAGTTTTTAACTTCAGGTAAGTTGTTTTTTGAATCAAAATTAACTAGCCACCTATATTTATTGCCTAATACCAATTGGAAGGTAGGCCTGTTTGTCATTAAATTAGTTAAAGAAAATCAGGTGATTACTAAAAAAGTTTTGAAACTTAATTAAGGTATAAAACTATTTCACCTACCAATGGTTTTTAAATTGAGTGAGTAAATTTCATAAGTAAACGTTGATTAGCAACGGGGAGGGCACCTTGAGTAAGTGCCCTCTTTTTTTTATAAAAATTTTAGAGGCACACAGTAATAAAAACAACAAAAGCCTCATATTGAGGCTTTTGATTGAGGTACCGAACAGATTCGAACTGTTGTAGAAGCTTTTGCAGAGCTTTGCCTAGCCACTCGGCCACGGTACCTAATTGGGCTGCAAATATAGTATAATTTTGAAAGTGTTCAAGAGCTATTCCAAAATCATCTATTTATTTTTGTAAAAAAAGGTTTGAACCGAGCTTTTGAATCCCAAATAGTAAGCAGCAAACTAGGCTTTTGCTTTTAGTATAAAAACAATAAAAAATAATCAAAGTAGCATTTGAGATAATTAAACTATTTTTTTAAATATATTGTTAAATTCGCATGGTTCAAACAGAAAAATTATAAAAATAACAATATGAAAAAATTATTAGCGGTAGCGGTTTTGGCTACATCTCTTTATGCTTGTGGTGGTGGTTCTAAATCAAATGCTCCGGCAGCAGATTCTTTGCAAGTAAATCCAAACGCAGATTCTACAACTGCCACAGCAGAAATGTATGGCGAAGCCATTACACCAGATAGCGCCATTGCCATTGGCGAACTTGCCGCATTGATGGGAGATAAAAAAGAGTTGGCTGTTAAACTAACTGGAGAAATTTCTGCCGTTTGCCAGAAAAAAGGTTGCTGGATGGAAATCAAAAACCCCAACGGTGTGGCTATGCGCGTTACCTTTAAAGATTACGGTTTCTTTATGCCTAAAGATGCTTCTGGCAGAACTGCTATCATGCAAGGTGTGGCTAAAGTTGAAGAAACCAGCATTGCAGATTTAAAAGAATATGCAAAAGACGCTGGCGATAACAAAGCTGCCATTGACGCCATTAAAGAAACCAAAAAAGAATTGGTTTTTGAAGCTAATGGTGTAATTTTAAATTAATAAACTCAAAGTAAAGCGACTCTCATTCTTTGGATTGGGAGTCGCTTTTTTATATCCTATGAAAAAGCTAATTATATGCACACTTGCAGGTTTTTTGTTATTGATGTTTGTGGAAGCATGTAGCAATAACAATTCCAATACTAAAAATATAGACACAGCCAAAGCAGATTCAATGAGCAAAGATTCATTGAAAGCTTGTGGTCCCATTATGGATCCCAACAATCCAAAGCCCATGGCCTTAATGATGCGCTTAATGGCCGCCAATGCAGATAGCATGCGTTCCCAAATATTGCGCGGTGAGGCATTAGATTCTGCCAATTACCCATTTATAAAATTCTACTTGGTTGAACCAACCGACCCCAATGTATTAGAGCCTCAGTTTTTTGAAAATGCGAGGTTGTTCCAAACGGCATACAAAGATTTATTTGAGCACCCAAAAGAGCAAAATAAATATTACAACTTAATGATTAATTCTTGCGTAAAATGTCACGAAAGCTATTGCAGTGGCCCTTTAAAAAGGATTAATAAATTCCCTATTCAATAAATTTGACCTATTTTTCAAAAGAATTAGTTGTTCATCCAATTAATTTTTATATT
>CAMCJW010000242.1 GCA_945875195.1 Chitinophaga pinensis
CCAAGACTCAATTGCAGTTTTAAACGCAGCCGATTCCTTGGTTCAAACCATTGATAGTATAGACCCCAACAAGCCCAAAGAATTAAAGAATATTTTAGATAGTTTGCAATCACCTGAAACCATGCGTCATTACTTTTTTTTAAATGAAAAAGTAGTTGGAAACGCTAATTTTACTGGTAATTTGGATGAATCGAGAGACTTGCCACAATTAAAGGCAATTAGACTGAGAAGTGATAAAAATGAACCGTGGAAGTTTTGGATTTTAATTACTACCATACTATTGTTGGCAGTAACAAGGTCGTTGAATGTGAAACGCTTCGATGAAATATTATTGCTGGCATTTGATATGCAAGCAGATTACACCAAATACGCTGATAAAACAGCAAATTATTTCTTAAGTAATTTGGGCTTATTTATTAATTTCATCCTTTCCTTATCTCTGTTTTTAACTACTTTATTACAACTAAACCACCAGGTAGAAACGGATAATTATTACCTGTTTTTTTTAAAATTAATATTGGTTCTTTTGGTCATTTATGCCGGGAAAATTTTATTAAATATTGCCATCGGCTTCATTTTTAAAGTGAGGTCGCTTGCTATTACCACCTTATTTAATGCCATATTGGTAAACAACCTTTTGGGAGCAGGGTTGGTGTTTTTGAACCTATTTTTTGTTTTTGTGGCAAATGTGCAAATGGCCAATGTGTTTTCTGCCATTATTTTGATCACAATATTGGTTGGAGTAGTTTACAGACAAATTAAAAACCTGATAATGAGCGCACAAACCACCCATATTCAATTTATATACATATTTTTGTATCTTTGCACTTTGGAAATACTACCATGGTTAGTATTATTTAAGTTGTTTTTAAATAGCTGGTAGATTGAAAAACGCAAAAATTAAGAGTATTCTAATCTCTCAACCAAGGCCTGAAAGTATAAAGTCGCCGTGGTTTGATTTGGAGAAAAAGTATAAGTTAAAAATGGACTTTAGGCCGTTTATTTTGGTTGAACCAGTTGCTGGAAAGGAATTTAGGCAACAAAAAATAAACATACTAGATCACACAGCCATTATTTTAAACTCAAGAAATTCTGTAGATAATTTTTTCAGAATTTGTACCGATTTAAAAATTGAGGTGCCAATTGATTTGAAGTACTTTTGCGTCAATGAAAGTATCGCGAATTACCTATCTAAATATATACAAGTAAGAAAAAGAAAAGTATTTGTAGGAAAAGGAACCGAAGTTGAGTTGTTTCCTTTGTTTAAAAATCACCCAACAGAAAAATATTTGTTTCCATGTAGCGATTGGCGCAAGCAGGATATAGAGAAATTCATGAAAAAGAACAAGTTTCAATTCAAAGAAGCATTCTTTTATAAGATAAAATCAGCAGATTTATCTGATTTAACCCATGTAAATTACGATATTATTGCTTTTTTTAGTCCGGCCGATATTAGGTCGCTTTATGAGAATTTTCCTGAGTTTAAACAGAATGCTACGCTCATTGCAGGCTTTGGAGCAACAACCATCAAAGCCATGCTAGACGCGAGTTTGGTGGTAAATATACAAGCTCCTACACCACAAACTCCCTCTATGATTACTGCCGTAGATAAACACATAGAAGCCCACCATAAGGCTTTATAAAAGTGTATAGAAAGCAGTAATTTCATCATAATTTTCAACATTCTTCGTTTTGTTTTAAATATTTTATATATTCGTAAATACGTTTATATAGGAGTTAATTAAATTTAAAGCGAATGAGGATATTGTTTACTAGAGTATTTTTTCTGATTGCGATGCTTCCATTGGTTAGTAAAATCAGTGCGCAGCAAGATCCACACTATAGTCAGTTTATGTACAATAAATTGAATTTTAATGCAGGTTTTGCTGGGGCAACAGACGGTAAAATTTGTGCAACTTTAATTCATCGCACCCAATGGGCGGGTTTTGGTGGTGGAACTTACAATTCGGGTTCTGGCTCATCTGTGGCAAGAGGCGATGCGCCAACCAATTTGGTAGGTTCAATCAATGCAGCTATAGGTAATAGATTTGGAATTGGGGCTACTTTTGCAAGTGATAAATTGGGTCAAGAAACAATGACTATGCCTCGTCTAACGCTGGCCTATCGCCATCCATTAGGAGATGCTGGTACCATTGCAGCAGGTGTAGGAGTTGGGTTCATGCAGAGAACAATTGATGGAACTAAATTAAATCCCATTGATAAGGATGATCCCAGAATACCTAAGGGTTTAGTGAGTGGTACAGCTCCTGATGTAGATTTTGGATTGTATTATACCAAAGATAATTTAGCTGGTGTCTTAGATAATTTTTATGCTGGATTATCAGCTACTCATTTAAATCAAAATAAAATTACTTATGATTATCCGGGAGGTTCTTCAACTATTGATAGCAAAATTCACTTATATTTTGTAACTGGGGGCGAGTTACAATTAAACTCAGCCATGAAATTGCAGCCGAATATTTTAATAAAGAAAGATCCAGCGAAAATTCAGGCAGATTTAAATTGCTTCTTAGTTTGGAATGAGAATATCAGAGGTGGAGTAACTTTCAGACCAATGGATGCAGCTGTATTATTGGTAGGTTACGAATTTCCTTTTGGTTTAAATGTTGGATATAGCTATGATATTACTACCTCAAAAATCATTCAATACAGTACAGGGTCGCATGAAATCATGCTGAGATACTGTTTTGGAGTGTCTATCCCAAAGAAAGAAAAAGTAATTCGTTCGCGTTTTACACCTAGATTCATGTAATAATTACAAATAATTAACGTTTTCCTTACAAATTAATTTAACTTTAACTTGTATTATTCCTTTGAATTAATAATTTTGCCACATTGCAGTAATTAAATGTTTACTTATGATAAATAAATTAAAATGGTTTTTCTCCTTGGCTATCGCTTCAATCCTTGCAGGTTGTGGGCTTAGCAGTGATAAGGGTGAATTAACAGGAGTGGGGGCTAGAAGCGCATGGTTTCACCCACAGCCATACGGCACTGTTTACATTCCTTCTGGTACCATTCACGTGGGAGCAAATGAACAAGACATCCCTAATTCTATGATAGCGCCTAACAAGCAAATCACTATCACGGCGTTTTACATGGATGAAACTGAAATCACCAACAATGAATACCGTCAGTTTGTTGACGAGATTCAGGATTCAATTTTTCGTGAAAAATTGGGTGATAAATTCTGGACACCATTGATCGACCCTGTTACGGAAGAAGAAACAGGTGAGCATGAAATCAATCGTAAGCTAAGAATTGAGCCAGAAGACATGAAAAATGGTGAGGTGAATGATATGTATTATCAAGGAAACGAAATTTACTATAGAACCAAGCAAGTGGATGTACGTAAATTGAAATACAAATATGATTACATCGATTTAAAGGCTGCTGCTCAATTGCACAAACAAGATGCCTATAAGAGAAATAGAGGAGACTTTAAAAAGGAAGAAATCGTAGAGATTTATCCAGATACCTTGGTATTCATGCGTGATTTCACCTATGCTTATAATGAGCCTATTTCTACTATGTACTATTGGCATCCAAAATACGACGATTATCCAGTAGTAGGTGTAAATTGGAAACAAGCTCGTGCTTTTGCTCATTGGAGAACCATTCACTTTAACTCGTTCTATGCTGGTAACGAAGAAAATACAGTAACTGCTTTCCGTTTGCCTACAGAATATGAGTGGGAATATGCAGCTAGAGCAGGTAGAGATCAAACCATGTATCCTTGGGGCGGACCTTACGTTAGAAATGCAAAAGGATGTTCTTTGGCTAACTTTAAACCAGGTAGAGGTGATTATGGTGCAGATGGTGGTGTTTATCCAATCAGAGTTGCATCTTATTTTCCAAACGATTATGGTCTGTATGATATGAGTGGAAATGTTGCTGAGTGGACTATTACAGCACACGCAGAATCAGCTCACTTGTTTACACATGATTTAAACTCAGATTACCAATATGATGCCAAAGAAGAAGACAATGAAACTTTGAAACGCAAGGTAATTAGAGGTGGATCTTGGAAAGATATTGCTGCATTTATTCAAAATGGTACACGTACCTACGAATACCAAGACAGCTGTAATTCATACACTGGATTTAGAACTGTCATGAGTTACGTAGGTCGCTCTAACAGAGATAAAAAATAAAATTCAATCAATCAAATAACTAACACAAAAATTTAATCAAATGAAAAACAGTTTTTTAGAAAGTAAAGGCTTTAAGTCTTTCATGGCAAAAGCTTATGGTATTGGTGCGGCAGTTGTAATTATCGGTGCACTTTTTAAAATTCTACATTGGCCTGGTGCTGATGCCATGTTAATGGTGGGTTTATTAACCGAGGCAGCTATTTTCTTTGTATCCGCATTTGAACCACCTCATCAAGAGCCAGATTGGACTTTGGTTTATCCAGAATTAGCAGGTTTAGAGCCTAAAGATAAGAAAGCAATTAACAAAGGTAGCATCACCCAGCAATTAGATAAAATGATGGAAGAAGCTAAAATTGGGCCAGATTTGATCAATAGCCTTGGTAATGGTATGCGCACATTGAGCGAGAACGTAGGTAATTTAAAAGACCTATCTACTGCTGCAGTTGCAACAG
>CAMCJW010000243.1 GCA_945875195.1 Chitinophaga pinensis
CCCAAGGCAATGTATTGAAAGCAAAGCAATATTATTTGTCAGCCCTTATACATGCAAAATCTTGTAAGGAGCCTTATTCAGTTGCTTTGGCTTACCACAGTTTAGGTAACCTTGCCTACAATGAAAGCAACTACAGTAAATCCATGAGGTATTATATTGGTTCGGTTAAAATATCTGAACAATTGGGTGATTATGATAGGGCAGCTAGAACTTACAATAATATCGGTTCATTATACCTTGATTTAAATAACCTAGATCAAGCCGAGAAATATTATTTAAGGTCATTAAATTTATTTCAGATTGGTGCTGATGAGCTGTTGATTGCCGAAATAGAAAATAACTTAGCAAATATTTACCAAAAGAAAGGATATGAATTAAAGGCGTTATACCACTATTCAAAGGCGTTAGAAGTATTTAGGAGATTGAGCAGTGCAGTGGATATTTCGTCTGCTTTAAATAATATTGGCCATATTTATTATTCAAGGAAACAATATAAAAAGGCCGTGCCATTTTTTCGTGAATCTTATGAAATTGACCTCAAATATCCCGATGCCAATTCATTGATTTTGGTCATGTCTAATTTATCGCTTTCATACCTCTATCAAAACAAAAAGGACTCTGCCCAATATTTCGCAAATGCAGGATTGGCATTTGTTGCTAAAAATCCAGGTTTATCATACTTAGTTAATATATATGCTGCCAATGCTGAATTATACAGCAAAATGCAAAATAAAGAAAAGGCCGATTATTATACCAAATTAAAGTTAGCAGCTGAAAACAATATTTTAAATAAAGAACAACGTTCAGATATAAGTGCTATTGCGGCAGAATATGAAAGTGAACGTAAAGATCACAAGCTAAAATTAATGGATAAAGAGAATGAGATCAATCACTTAAAAATTGAAGAACAACAATCTGCTATTGATAGAAGAAATATATTATTGGTAGCCACTTTTATGGTAATTTTCTTTCTTTTATTGATTACTGGTTTGGTGTTTTATACTTTGAGCTTAAATAAAAAAAATAAGCTATTTGAATTAAGCAATAAGGCAAAAAGTAATGTGCTGCAACAAATAAACCACGAAATTAGAACACCTTTGAATGGCATTGTTGGTATGAGCCATTTGGCCATAGAAAGTAAAACATTTACAGAGCTAAAAGAATACTTAACTTATATTAAATTGAGTAGTGATGAGCTCATGTTTGTGCTCAATAATTTAATTACTTATTTACAAATAGATCGCAAAGAGGCAGCACCAATTGCAAGTCCTTTTGATTTATTAGAATCTTTAGAAGAGTTGTTTAAGATTTATGGTTTCCAATGCAAACAAAAGGGATTGTTGTTTAATCAAATGGTATTTCCTGGCTTGCCAAGAATGGTAAATGCCGATAAGCAGAAGCTAATGAATATGCTTCAAAACTTGCTTAGTAACGCAGTAAAATTTTCTAATAAAGGAGTAGTTAAAATAGAGGTAAAAGAAACTGCTACCAGAGTAAAGGATCATGTAAATCTAAGTACCATTCAGTTTTCAATAATAGATGAAGGTCCTGGTTTAAATGAAAAGGAAATGAAGCAAATTTTTAAAGGCATTCCAATGAGAAGTGATAAGCAAAATGGCTTTGGAATTGGCTTGAAAAATGTGAAAGAACTTTGCGATTTAATGAAAGGTCGTATAGAAGTGGTTTCCGAAAAAGGAGTAGGTAGTACTTTTATGCTAGAAGTTGAGTTGGAGAATGTTGATTTGGAAACCGACAAGTTCTATGTTAGTGCTGATACCCAAAAACTAATTGATCCGAGTTCCACAATGATTTTAGTTGTGGAGGACAATATATTGAATCAGAAAGTAATTGAAAAGGTCTTGGAGCGTCAGGGTTATCAATATATGTTGGCAATTAATGGTAAAAAAGCACTCAGCTTGTTAAAAGAAAAAACTTTTGATTTGATTTTGATGAACATCAGTGTTTCAGAAATGGATGGCATAGAAACAGCCTACCAAATTAGAAACAGCGAAGAGTTTGCATTGGACAAGCACATTCCAATATTAGCAATTACTGCAAATGATGATTCAGAAGAAAAAAGAAAGTGTTTTGATGTGGGTATCAATGATTATATGACAAAGCCATTTAATACATTGTTGTTAATCAAAAAAATTGAGGAACTTCTAAGGGCAGGGTCGCTTAAGTAGGCACTTTAATTTTATTTATTGACCTTTTCGCTCGATATTATTAATTAATCTATTGCAAATCAATTATTTGAGAATATCAAATCAAACGTGCAAAATATTCTTATTGCTCTGGCAATAATTTTTAAAAAATAGTTCATATTTGCCCAGCTTAATTAAGAGTTTATGTCAGTATTAGTAGATAAAAATTCCAAGGTGATTGTTCAAGGTTTCACCGGTAGTGAAGGTTCTTTTCACGCACAACAAATGATTGAATATGGAACCAACGTAGTTGGAGGTGTTACACCCGGAAAAGGAGGTCAAACGCATCTTGAAAAACCGGTATTCAATACCGTAATAGATGCAGTTACAAACGCTGGAGCCAATGTTTCAATTATTTTTGTGCCACCAGCATTTGCCGCAGATGCCATTATGGAAGCTGCAGAGGCAGGTATCAAAGTAATAGTTTGTATTACAGAAGGTATTCCTATTAGTGATATGATTGCTGTTAAAGAATATATCAAATCTCGCGATTGTATTTTGATAGGGCCAAATTGCCCGGGTGTTATTACGCCTGGTCAAGCTAAAGTTGGTATCATGCCTGGTTTTGTTTTTAAAGCAGGCAGGGTTGGTATTGTTTCCAAATCTGGTACGCTTACTTACGAAGCAGCAGACCAAGTGGTTAAAGCTGGATTAGGTATTAGCACGGCAATTGGTATTGGTGGAGATCCAATTATAGGTACACCAACTAAAAATGCTGTAGAAATGTTAATGAATGATCCAGAAACGGATGCCATCATCATGATTGGCGAAATTGGCGGTAGCTACGAAGCAGATGCGGCTCGTTGGATTCAAGCCAATGGTAACAAGAAACCTGTGGTAGGCTTTATTGCTGGTCAAACTGCCCCTCCAGGCCGTAGAATGGGCCATGCAGGTGCAATTATTGGTGGTGCAGATGATACTGCTGCTGCAAAAATGGCTATCATGCGTGAGTGTGGCTTAATAGTAGTTGAATCTCCAGCAGAAATTGGTTCAGCCATGTTAAAAGCACTGCAAGTAGTAGCTTAATTTTAGTTATAAATATTTTTTATGCCACAAGAAACTTTGAAATGTTTCTTGTGGCTTTTTTATGCCTTCCTTTGATTTTTATAGTATAAATTGCAATGGTTTTTAATAAGGTAGTTATGGAACTAATTAATTCGAGTTTATTCAACGAAGTAAGTATTGAGCAAATGCGTAAATCATTTGCTGAGGCTGCACCCTACAAGCATTTGATTATTGATGGTATTTTAAAGCCAGGAGTTGCGGAAGAATTGTATGACAATTTCCCCAATGAAGCGCTATTTAATAAAAAGTACAAAGGGGTAAATGAATTCAAAGCAGAAGGCTCAAATTTTGAAGATTTCCCTGCTTTATTTACACAGCTAAAAGAAGAGTTGCAGGGTGAAAAATGGTGCAGCGTTATAAGTGCCATTACCGGAATTGATGAACTTTTTTCTGTGCCAGATGCATTGGGTGGTGGCTTACACCAAGGACAAAATGGGAGCTTTTTGGATATCCATATCGATTTTAATATCCATGCAGATAGAGGCATTCACCGCAGGGTTAACTTACTAATTTTCTTTAATAAAAATTGGAAAGAAGAATATGGTGGTCATACAGAGCTTTGGAATGCAGATATGACTCATTTAGATAAAAAGGTGTTTCCAGAATTTAATCGTTGCCTGATTTTTGAAACCAATGAAATCAGCTACCATGGTTATGCCGCTATCAAAGTACCTCAAGATGTTACGCGTAAATCTTTTTATGCCTACTATTATACTGAATTGCGCGAAGGTGCTGCAAAATACCATGATACAGTATTTAAAGCTAGGCCTACAGATAGTGCTGTTAAAAAGGCGCTAACACCTGTAAAAGAAGGCGCAAAGAATTTTATCAAGCGTCAATTACGTGCCTTGGGAATCACTTTTAAATAGGAAGAAATTTTAGTTTTAAGCATTAATGCTACTTAGTTTACTATTTATTATTTACGGTTTGATCCTATGCTTTTGCCTGGGAAATTATAGTTGGACTATTTTACAAAAGTGGTTTGGCTTAACCAATTCAATTGCGCTACATCAAGCTATTTTTCCCATTATTGGCATGGCAGCTATGAGTCCTGTTATTGGACTCTATCATTTCTTTTTTAAAATTGATTTTGTACTGCATGTTTTCTTTTTAGGTGTTGTTTTTCTTACTTACCAGACCACTTGGTTCAAAGCCGGCTTAAGTGAGATCAAGCGAAATTGGATTGTGTATACCATACTCATCATTGGAGCTGTATTTTCAATAATGATTAGGCCTGGAACAGGTGACATTGCAGATTACCATTTGCAGGCTATTAAATGGGCCGAAAATTACCCTAAT
>CAMCJW010000244.1 GCA_945875195.1 Chitinophaga pinensis
GAATAAACATATCGCAAATCATTATTAAAATCAGTCACCGATAGCCAACCAATAGTGCCGTTTTCCCAATATTGTTTTACATCTGTCTTTGGAGTGCCACCACTAATAATATCTATAATAGAGCTTAGCTTGACCTTATTCATAGTTCAAGCCATTTAATTGTTTCTTAATTTCTTTTTCCAATATTTTCATCCTGTTCAAATTAGGAGTTTAAAGTATTCCGAGCAATGCGCTCTTTGGCATCTATTAATAGTTGGTGTAGCTTTTGTTGCAATGCTTGTTTGCTTGGCATTTCTGTCCAATACTCTGCTACCATCATGCCATCCTTATGCATTTCTAATAATTCTACTTGCTCTTTATTGCTTTCGGCACAAAGTATCAAACCTATTGGTTCATTTTCGCCTTCGGCTTTTTCGTATTTGCTCAGCCATTTTAGATACAATTCCATTTGTCCTTTATGTGCCGCTTCAAACTTGCCCAATTTTAGCTCAATAGCTACCAATCGTTTTAGTTTTCGGTTATAAAATAATAGGTCTAAATAAAAATCATCCCCATCAATTATCATCCGTTTTTGGCGTTCCATAAAAGCAAAGCCTTTGCCCAACTCTAAAATAAATGCTTCCAATTCTTGTAAAATGGCGCGTTCTAAATCTTGCTCTAAATAGGTGTTTTTAAGGTTGAGAAAATCTAAAATGTAGGGGTCTTTAAAGGTGTCTTTCAATTCCTCTGGCAAAATAAATGATTGAATCTCTGCAATCTCTTTTCGTTCAAATGATTTTCTAGCAATTTGATTGCGTAGTTCTCGTATACCCCAAACTTCCTCAGCCGCTTTTTGGGCATAATACAACTTGGCTTCTGTTGATTTTAAAGGAAATAGCTCAATAAAATGGGACCAACTCAATTTTGCCGACAGTGTCGGCAGAATGTTGAAATCTGAAAATTCTTGTGAAAATCGCACCATTCTTCTGATGTTTTTTTCATTGAAATTTCTACCATATTTATTTTCTAATTGTACCGAAATTATTTCTATAATTCGTTTGCCATATTCAGCCCGCTCATTATGTAGCACTTCTTCATTAATTCGATTTCCGAGATGCCAAAACAATAGTGTTAAAGTACTGTTTGCCGCGAAAGCAATTTTTTGTTTTCCTTGTTCAATTAAAGCAGAAAGCTCATCGAACAAATTGTGATGATTGTATTGCTCTAATTCTTTACTCATACTTCAATCCATTTAATTGTTTCTGAATTTCCTTTTCTAAGGATTTTGATTCCGAAAAAAGGCTATCTAAATTAGTTTTAAAACTGTTCATTTTAGTTGCAAACTCGGCAGGTGTAATATCGGTATATTCAATTTTAACTTCAAAATATTGCCCAGCACTAAAGCTGTAATTTTTCTCTTTTATTTGGTCGTAACTAACCACAACCGTAAAATCTTCAACGGCTTCGTGTTGGTTAAACGTGTTGATGATTTTTTGTTCTTCTTCAGGAGAAAGCAATGTTTTTTGATTTTTACCTTCTTTTACTGTTGTGCCTAATTTTGAAGCATCCATCAATACGATGTCGCCTTTTTTGTTGGAGTTGTCGATAAACAAAATGCTCACGTTAGTACCCGTAGTGGCAAAAATATTACTTGGCATACTTATTACACCACGCAACATTTTTTGTTCAACCAAGCGCTCACGTATTTTGCGTTCTATGCCACTTTGTGCGGTTATAAATCCTGTTGGTACCACAATGGCTGCTTTGCCTTTAGCAGAAAGCGAGTGCATGATATGCTGAATAAATAATGGATAGATTGCCATGCCTTCTTTTTTAGCTTTGGGTACATTGGGCATCCCAGCAAAAAATCGATCGTGGTTTTCTTTGGTATCTAAATCGGCTACGTAATCGCTAAAATCTAATTTAAACGGTGGGTTAGATACAATAAAATCAAATTGTTTCAATTTGCCATTAGCATCTTTATGATAAGGTTCTAAAATGGTATTACCCTTTACAATGTTTGGGATGGAGTGAACCAAATCATTTAAGATTAAATTTAAGCGTAACAAATTAGATGATTTCTGAGAAATATCTTGTGAGTAAATGGTACACTTGTCTTCGCCAATAGCATGTGCTAGGTTCATTAGTAATGTACCTGAACCTGCTCCAGGATCGTAACACGTTACATCTTTCTCCACCTGTGTTACCAAGCAAGAAGCCATGATTTTAGCAACTGCATGTGGGGTGAAATACTCTGCATATTTACCGCCACTGTTGGTATTGTAATCGCTAATTAAATACTCAAAGATGGTCGCATAAAAATCAAACTTTTCATGAAAGATATGCTCAAAGCTAAATCCAATCAATTTATTGATAATGGCTTTGCAAAAATCATCACGTTTATCGGTAACATATTTGCTTATGTTTTCGAACAATACAATTTTCTCACCACCTTCAGTAACTACCGAAAAGATGTCGCTGTTTTCTTTGGCAATCTCCAATAAGGTATTGTCAAAAATCTCGGCAAAATTGGTTTCGTTTTGGCGCTCAAATAAACTAGATATAAACTGCGTTGGCTTCAGGTGGGCCGTACTTTCGCTCAACTGCATCATTAACATTTGGTAATCATTCGCAGCATATTTCTTCAATTCCACTTCCCAATTTTCAGCTTTCGCTAATTTGGGTTCCAGTTGTTTTAATTCATGTACAAACTTATCGTTCAGGAATTTATATAAGAATACCTGAGTGATAATTTTAAATTCGTTTCCGTCATTCCCCAAACCATAATTGGCGCACACACTTTTTAAATCGTCTATGAGTGCTTTGGTTTGTTTTTCAAATGTTGCTGTTGTAGTCATTGATTATTTAATTTTTTAAGAGGCAACTCTGCCATGAAATTCATTCATATATTCTTTCACCATTAAGCCTTGAATCATGTTTGTTTGTTCTAAGTTGATTTGCAATTGGTGTTTTTTTAATAATTGTTCAAGCACCATTTTACCCATCATACGCTCCACGTAGCTTTCATTCTCCATCATTTTAGAGTTTTGGACAATCTGAGCATCTACTTCTTTTTTCAAACTTTGTAAGGCTTCAAACAATTTACTTTCACTATCGGTCAATGGGTCTTTCTCCATTAATCGCTTGTGTAAGCGAGCGTATTTTGCATCGTTATCGTATTTGGCTTTAAGCAGTTGATTGGTTCTTTCAAGTTCCTTAGAAGCGTTGTATATGTCTTCTAGCTCCTTAATATTGCGTTCCATCTCTTCCTTGGTTACTTCGTTTAAGTTTTTCTTTTTAAACAAACGTTCCAACTCTTCTTTTAACGAAACAAACATGGGATCTTTCGGATCAAAATTGCCACCCAATGATTCACGTGTTTTTTGCAATATATCTTTCAGTTGATCAGCCAATACCATTTCCTCTTCTTTCACTTTCACGAAAGCAAATAGCACATCCTCTAAGGCAATATTTAACAGGTTACTGGTATCTACATTGTTTTCTAATGCTTCTTTAGTATTGATAAGTGTTAAGCGGTTATTGGCTTCACGTGACAATTGGGTGAGTTTGTGAAAGTCAAGTTTCTCCAGCATTTCGTAATTACCCGATAAACGAATAATGTTATACAAATCACGAGAACTGTTTAAAACCTTCACAATTTCCAACATCTGCTTGCGATCGCTTATCTGCGTAATTTGTTGTGAAAAGACCTCAGCGTTTTTTGTATCATATTTAAACAACACATCTTTTATTTGTTGAATCTCCGCAGTGATTTCATCCGCACTCTTAAAAATGTTTGAGTAATGCTGCATTTCATCGCCAAGCTCAGATTGGAGTTCATCAAAATAAGCACGGTTGGTTTTATCAAACTCTTTTTGAATATCTGCAAAGTCAACAACATAACCGTATCTAAAGTTCTTATAGGTTCTATTTACCCGTGTTAAGGTCTGTAAAAGGTTGTGAGATTTAATCACACGCCCAATGTATAGTTTCTTTAAACGAGGCGCATCAAAGCCCGTTAAAAGCATATTGTAAACAAATAAAAAATCTATTTTACCCTCTTTAAAATCTTCTACTTTTTCTTTCCGTTCATCCTTTGTTCCAATATCATGCAGAATAAGTGCTGCGGATTTCACCTTGCTGTCACTTTTCTTTTTATCACCATAACTCGTTGATGGTTCAGCAGCGATTAACAGACTCTCCTCTGGGCTTACTGCATAGTTCGATTCAAATATCTCAAACATCATTTTCGCTTGTTCAGATGAATCACAAACCACCATACCGCCAATGCTATTGTCATTCATGGCTATTCGTGCATTTTCAAAATCGTGCACAATGTATTCAAGCATTGGTTCTACAAATTTTGCATGAGCATAAACGACCTTTTTTTCAGCATCACCTTTTAGTAGTTTAATATCTTCTAATGCTTGATGTAAACTCAGCTTGTATTTGGTCTCAATTTCTTCTCTGATTAAACGCAAGGTATAACCATCGGCAATAGAAGAATTGTAATAGTATTTGTGAATGTAGCCACCAAATAAGGATTTTGAATTAAAGTCTGTTCCAAGTAGCGGAGTTCCTGTC